>CAYMPK010000201.1:0-4922 GCA_964392145.1 uncultured Actinomycetes bacterium
GTTGGTAGAGCACGGGCTTGGAGACCCCGGCCCGGACGGCGATGTCGTCCATCGCGGCGGCGTGATAGCCCTGCGTTACGAAGACCTGTCGGGCGGCATCCAGCAACTGCGCGCGGCGCTCGCGACGGGGGAGACGGACCCCGCGCTGCTGGGAAGGAGTGACCGACATGCCGCAATACTACCCGCCAGTAACATGCGGTGCGGCAGCGGCGCTGAATCGAGCCTCGGGCGCCCCCGATGCATTCATGACCGGGTTGGTGGGAATGAACTCGTACCCGTAGTGCTTGGATATGTCATCCGCATCGTGGAGGAGAAGATCGTGTCGTTGCCACCGTTGGTCGAGCCCGCAGATGGCCTAACCGTCGACGAAGTCCGTCGCTACAGCCGGCACCTGATCATTCCGGACGTCGGAATGGCCGGTCAGAAGCGGTTGAAGAACGCGAAAGTGCTGGCGGTTGGCGCCGGCGGGCTCGGCTCGCCCACCCTGATGTATCTGGCGGCCGCGGGTGTCGGCACCCTGGGCATCGTCGAGTTCGACACCGTCGACGAGTCCAATCTGCAGCGGCAGATCGTCCATGGCCAGTCAGACATCGGACGCTCGAAGGCGGTCAGCGCGGCCGAGAGCGTGGCCGAGATCAACCCCTACACCAAGGTGATCCTGCACGAGGAGCGGCTGGACTCCAGCAACGTGACGGAGATCTTCGCCGACTACGACCTGATCGTCGACGGCACCGACAATTTCGCCACCCGCTACCTGGTCAACGATGCCTGCGTCCTGCTGGGCAAGCCCTACGTGTGGGGCTCGATCTACCGGTTCGATGGCCAGGCTTCGGTGTTCTGGGCCGAGTACGGCCCCTGCTACCGCTGCCTGTACCCGGAGCCCCCTCCGCCCGGCATGGTGCCCTCCTGTGCCGAGGGCGGGGTGCTGGGCGTGCTGTGCGCCTCCATCGGATCGGTGCAGGTCACCGAGGCCATCAAGGTCCTCACCGGGATGGGTGAACCGCTGGTCGGTCGCCTGTTGGTCTATGACGGGCTCGAGATGGCCTACCGCACCGTGAAGGTGCGCAAGGACCCCAACTGCGCGATCTGCGGCGAGAACGCCACGATCACCGAACTCATCGACTACGACGCCTTCTGCGGGGTTATCTCCGATGAGGCGGCGGAGGCGGCGAAGGACTCCACGATCTCGGTGACCGAACTGGCATCGATGTTGGAGCAGCGCGAGCGTGGGGAGCGGGACTTCGCCCTGATCGACGTTCGCGAGCCCGGTGAGTACGAGATCGTCGCGATCGAAGGCTCGCAGTTGATCCCCAAGGGTCAGTTCCTCAACGGCTCCGCGTTGGAGACCCTTCCCCACGACAAGCAGATAGTGCTCTACTGCAAGGTCGGGGGACGCTCTGCCGAGGTGCTGGCGGCGGTCAAGTCGGCGGGCTTCGCCGACGCGATCCATGTCGGTGGTGGCGTGGTGGCGTGGGTCAACCAGATCGAGCCTGAGAAGCCCGTCTACTGACGCGGCGCTGGTCCGAACGTGGCGGGCCGGGATGGCAGCGGGCCCTTGGGGGTTCGCGCTTGGGCTGTCGCGGCCGGCCCTAGAGGAGTTCGTGCTTGGTCATCCAGTTGAACGAGAACCACCCCGGGATGGTCGGGAACCACAGGGTCAGCAGCCGGAACAACAGCACCGAGGACACAGCCACGGCGGCGTCCACCCCTGCGATCGCGGTGAGGAAGGCGATCAAGGATGCCTCCACGGCTCCGATACCACCCGGCGTTGGCGCGGCCTGTCCCAACGTCGCCCCGATGAGGTAGACCACGGCGATCGCCGCGAAGGAGCCGTTGCCGCCGAAGGCCCGGACGCAGGCATAGAGGCAGGCGCAGTAGCCGATATTCAGGATCAGGATCCCGCCGATGCCCTCGGCGAGCTTGAGCGGGCGCTGGGTGAGGGTCAGCAGGCGCGGTCCGACCTGCCTGAGGATGGGCTGAACCCGTTTGCGCATCCACCCCCGCGTCCACGGTAGGACGAACGCCAGCAGCACTCCGCCGATGAGGACCACCGCGATGACAATGGCCCACACCGGGGGCATCTGGATCGCGTGCGAGGTCTGGGTCCCCGCGAAGATGCCGAACATCAGGATCAGCAGGATGTGGAAGATGAATGCCATCACCTGCGAGACGGCGATGCTGGCGGCGGCCAGCGCGGGGTGGACACCCGATCGCTGCAGATAGCGGACATTGACAGCGACCGCCCCCAGGGTCGGCGGCGACACCAGGGTGGCGAAGCTGGCAGCGAGCTGGGCCAGGATGGTCCGTTGCAGGTGCAGTTTCTCCGGCACGAAACCCGACAGCGACATCGCGGCCCCGATGTACGTCGCCGCTGACAGCAGGGCCGCCGGGATGACCCAGCCCCAGTTGGCTTGGGAAGCCAACTCGGTCATGTTCACCTTCGCCAGCTGCGACAGCAGGATGTATGCAGCGAAAGTGCCCGCGATGATCGTGATGAGGGTGCGCGGCTTCAGCCGTTCGATGCGGATCTGCTCTGGGACCGCACCCGGGTTGGCCTCGATCAGTTTGTCCCGCAGGCTGACCATCAGGTCCTTGCGCTTGCGCATCGCCTTCTTGGTAGCCGGTGACAGGGCGACCGGCTGCAGCACCGCCTGGGCTTTCAGCAGCCGTTCCAAGCCCAGCACCCTGATGCCCGAGGCGATGGCTCGATCCGGGTCCGTGAGCAGGGCCTGCGTGCAGAGCATCTCCGCCAGGTCGATACGCAGGGCGACCTCACTGGCGGCGACCGAGCCCTCCTGGCCGTTCACGAGCCACACACCGCCGTTGGCGTCCCGCAGGATGTTGTTGGCAGACAGGGTTCGGTGGGAGATGTTGGCGTCCTGGAGTTTGCGCACGGCTATCCAGGCCCGGTCCAAGTCGCCGTCGTTGAGGTCATCCGCGACGTTGGCGAATGGTTCTGCGTCGATCGTCTCGAACGCCAGTAGCGAAGCATCGTGGCCGACCTGGCTCACCGCGAGCAATCGCGGTGATGGCGCCCCCGCGACCTGGGCGGCATAGGCCTCCAGTGACCCGCGTTCGAGTCGTCGACGCATCGTGACACCGCTACCGCCGTCGTCCTCACGAACCCGGATGCTGCGCCAGGCCACCGGCAGCAGGCCGTCACCCTCCAGGTCGCGGTCGAGCACCAGCACGTCCAGGCGCTGACCGCCCCGCGTGGTGGCGCTGTAGCGTCGGCCGCCGCGGGTCAGTGCGCTGGCCCGCAGCACCGTCAACGGGAATCCGGAACCCTCCAAAGCCTGGGCGACGTCCAGCCCGGAGGGTCGGGTGGTCGGTGTGCCCCGGACATACCGCACGATCAGGCCGACTGCCCAGCCGAGCAGCATGCTCTCGATCAGACCGATCGCGGACACCTGGTTGCCGACGATGTTGCCGAGGATCATGGCGCCGGTGACGACCACCGAGGCCACCGCCCAGCGTGCTCGTTCCATCAGCCGAGCCACGGTGATGAAGGCGACGAGGGCCGAGATGAGCGGGTTGAGTGGATTGACCGCGCTGGCCGAACTGCGTCCGGTCATCGCTGACAGGAGTTGCGCTGAGCCGTGGTTGCGGATCAGCGACACCAACACGACCCCGACGATGAGGGCCGCGAAGAAGGCTATGGCGGCATCGCCGAGTTGCCGCCCCCGCTTGCGGAAGATCAGGAAGATGCCGGCGCCGATGGGGAGGCCCAACACCCCCAACAGCACGATGGTGTTGCTGATCACCAGGAGGAAGTCGGGGACCCTGGTGGAGGCCTGGCTGAGGTCCTGGTCGAGCCCGGAGGTGGTGCCGGTGGCCAGATAGGCGAGCCCGAAGATGACCGCCGCTGTCAACAGCACGATCACCAATCGCAGCAGGTCCCCGGGTCGTCGCAGCCGGCGCGGGGCGATGTCCCCCTCGATCACGACGGTGGCGTCCGAGGCGACCCGTGGCGCTGCCTGGGCCTCCCCTCCGGCTGCAGCCTGAGGAGCAAGCGCAGGCGCAGCGGCGGGGGCCGAGGCCAGGACCTCGTCCTCCAATGTCGCCTCGTCGGTGTCCACCACCACCTCGTCGTCGATCTCATCGAGGGTGTCGTCGGTGACCCGGGAGGTCGGGATCAGATCGGGCATCGGGATCGCCAAGGCCTGTTGATGCGACGGGGCCTCGTTCGGGGACTCCGGCAGTGGGGGCAACGGGATCGCCGTGCTCGTCGCGTCGTTATCGACCCGCGTCGGGCTGTCGCCGTGGTTCCCGCTGCTCGGAACATGCCCGGTACCGTTGCTGGCGGTCGCGGGGTCGGCCTGCTGGGCCGTGGGGACATCGTCGAACAGCGGCGTCTGCTGCTCGTCCTGCTGCTCGTTGCCACCATCGGAAGCTCCGGCCTGACCGGTGGCGCGCTGCGGCGCTCCCGGGTCGGCTGGCTGCGATGGTGTCTGGGTCACGATTGAATGGTGACAGATGTCGCCGCGGGAATTGTCGCACCCGGCTGGTTCCATGGACCCATGGACAGACCGACCGGGCCGCCGATGGTGCGGATCGGCCGCGCGCCCAGCCCAGCACCCCCGCGCCTGGACGACGATCAGAGTGCAGTGCGCGATCACGATTCAGGCCCTCTGCTCGTCCTTGCAGGGCCCGGCACCGGCAAGACCACGACCATCGTGGAGGCCGTGGCGGCGCGTCTCGGCGGACCCAGGCCGCTGGCTCCCGAGGACGTGCTCGTGCTCACCTTCGGCCGCGCGGCAGCACGGGAACTGCGGGGGCGGATAGCCGCGCGACTCACGTCCGTCTCGTTGCCGACAGTGGCGACCTTCCATGCCTTCGCCTGGCAGTTCCTGCGTCGCCACGCGGACCCCGACACTTCCGCGTCGAGGCTGCTCTCCGGCCCGGAGCAGGATCTCGCGGTG
>CAYMPK010000202.1:0-1709 GCA_964392145.1 uncultured Actinomycetes bacterium
GCGGTGATCAGTGCGATCGCGCCGGGTGCCTCCTACACCTCACGGCTCTTGATGCCCACGAGACGATCCTCGACCACATCCAAGCGGCCGACACCCTGTGCGCCGGCCCGCCGGTTCATCTCCTCGATAATCGCCAGCATCCCCAGCGGACGGCCGTCCAGCGCCGTCGGCACGCCGGCTGTGAAGGAGACGACGACTTCGTCGGGCTCCCGCGGCACGGTGGGGTCGGAGGTGTAGGAGTACACGTCCTCTATCGGGCCGTTCCAGATGTCCTCCAGGAATCCCGTCTCGACTGCCCGACCCCAGACGTTCTGATCGATCGAGTACGGCGACTTCTTCGTGACGTCGATGGGCAGATCACGCGCTTGCGCGAATTCGATCGCCCGGTCCCGGGTCATGGCGTAGTCCCGGACGGGGGCGATGCATGTGAGGTCGGGTGCGAGCGCTCCGATGCCCACCTCAAACCGCACCTGGTCATTGCCCTTCCCGGTGCAGCCATGCGCCACGATCGTGGCGTTGTGTTTGTGAGCCGCATCGACGAGGTGCTTGACGATCAGCGGCCTCGACAGCGCGGAGACCAACGGGTACTCGTCCATGTAGAGGGCTTGGGCCTTCAACGCCGGCACACAGTATTCATCCGCGAACTCGACCCGGGCGTCGGCGACCTCCGCCTCGACCGCACCGCAGGCGATCGCGCGTTGCCGGATGACCTCTAGGTCCTCGCCGCCCTGGCCCACATCTGCGGCCACGGCGATGACTTCGGCCCCGGTCTCCTCCTTGATCCATTCGATCGCCACGGAGGTGTCGAGCCCGCCCGAGTAGGCGAGTACCACGCGCTCAGTCACAGTGTTTCTCCTGTTCTGCGGCCTCCGGCCGCTTGATCCTGGTCATCATCGCCGATGGGCGGCCATCGCGAGTAATTCGGCTGCAACCCCGGCGCCACCGTCGGGGTGTCTGCTCACCAACAGCACCGTGTCATCGCCGGCCACCGATCCGATCACGTCCGGCAGGGACGAATGATCGATGACCGAGGCGAGGAATTGGGCCGCGCCCGGCGGCGTGCGCACCACCGCGATGTTCGCAGATGAGTCGACATCGACCAGGACCTCCCCCAGCAGCCGACCCAGTCGCGACCTGCCGGTGCGGCCGTTGAGATCGCCGGGCGCCCGAACCGCGTAGATCATCCCGCCGTCCCCGTCGTCGACCTTGACGGCGCCGAGTTCGTCCAAGTCCCTCGAGACCGTGGCCTGGGTGACCTCGAAACCCTCCTCCGCCAGCAGTTCCTGCAACGAAGCCTGCGAGGTCACCCGGTGTGAACACAGCAGCACCTCGATCCTGGCCCGTCGAGCGACATGGCCCCGAACGTTGCTCATGACGACCCCGACTCCGTTGCCGAGGCGATGGCCTCGGCCAACCCGGCGACGGCGCGCCCCGCCTGCTCATCGGTCAGGATCAGCGGCGGAGCCAACCTGATCACCCCCGGAGCAACGGCGTTGACCAGCAGGCCCCGTTGGCGAGCGGCGAGCTCCACCCTCGGGGCGGCTTGCCCATCGTCGAGCACGACACCCAGCAGGAGACCCTCCCCGCGAACGTTCGCCACCCCTTCGAGGGCAACCAGCTCGCCGGCCAATCTGGCGCCGAGGTCTCCCACCCGCGCGAGTAGTCCATCAGCCTCGATCGTGTCGAGCACCGCGAGCGCAGCTGCACAG
>CAYMPK010000202.1:1719-4100 GCA_964392145.1 uncultured Actinomycetes bacterium
GCCAGGTGTCAGCAGCGAGGCTGCGTCACCGAAGGCGATGGTCGCCCCGATGGGCAGCCCGCCGCCGAGACCCTTGGCAAGTGTCACGACGTCGGGTGTCAGCCCCTGCTTCTCGAAGCAGAACCAGCTTCCGGTGCGACCGATACCGGTCTGTACCTCGTCCAGCACGAACAGCGCACCGGCGTCCCGGGCGACCGATTGCGCGGCGGCCAGGTAGCCCGGCGGTGGCGGCACTACTCCGCCCTCACCCTGGATGGGCTCCAGCACCAGCGCGGCCACACCGCCGTCGACGGCCCCGCCGAGGGCGGGAACGTCGCCGTACGGGACGAACCTGACCTCGGGCGGAAGCGGCCGGAAGGGCGCCTGCTTCGACGGCTGCCCGGTGAGGGCGAGGGCTCCCATGGTTCTTCCGTGGAAGGACCCCTCGGCTGCTACGAACACACCGCGTCCAGTGAGCCGGCCGAGCTTGAAGGCGGCCTCGTTGGCCTCCGCGCCACTGTTGGAGAAGAAGACCCTGCCGTCGCGTCCGGTCAGACCAAGCAGCCGCTCGGCCAACTCGATGGCCGGTCGGGTGGCCGCCAGGTTGGATGTGTGGCCCAAGGTCTGCACCTGCGAGGTGACCGCGTTGACCACCGCCGGGTGGGCATGTCCGAGGGCGTTCACCGCGATGCCGGCGAGCAGGTCCAGATAGCGATTGCCATCGGCGTCCACCACTTCGGCCCCCTTGCCGGAGACGATCGTGAGTGGCGGGACGCCATAGTTGTTCATCAAGGCCGATGACCAGCGCTGCCGGCCCGCTTCATTGCTGGCGATCGGACGCCGCCGGTCGGCCGCGGCCGGGCGTACTCCGGTAGCCGACCCCTTCGCCGAATGCCCGGTCATGGCCGCCAGCCCTGACCGGCAGCCGGATCGTCCTCTGCCACCACCATGGTGCCGACGCCGGCATCGGTGAAGACCTCGACCAGCATCGAATGGGGCGCACGGCCGTCGATGACATGCGCGCGGGCGACGCCCGCGGACACCGCGTCCACACAGGCCGCCATCTTGGGGATCATTCCGCTCGCCAGTTCGGGGAGCAGAGTGCGCATCACGTCGACGGTGACGACCGGAACCACCGTCTGGTCGTCCGGCCACGACCGGTACATGCCAGGGACGTCCGTGAGGACGATGAGCTTCTTCGCACCCAGGGCGATCGCCAACGCAGCTGCGGCCGCGTCGGCATTGATGTTGTACGTATCACCGCCGGCATCGCGGGCTATCGAGGAGACCACCGGGATGAGATCGTCGTCGAGCAGGGACTGCACCAGGCCAGGCCGGACGTCGCAAATATCGCCGACGAGCCCGATGTCCACCCGCTGCCCTTCCACCACGGCAAACCGTCGCTCGGCGGTGAACAGGTTCGCGTCCTCACCGGACATACCCACGGCGAACGGACCGTGGCGGTTGATGAGGTTCACGAGTTCGCGCTGCACCTGGCCGGTGAGCACCATCCGCACCACGGCCATCGCTTCCTCGGTGGTCACCCGGTAGCCACCCCGGAACTCCGAGGTTATCCCCAGGGCGTCCAGCATCGAGGTGATTTGCGGGCCACCGCCATGCACGACCACGGGTCGAAGTCCGGCCAGTTTCAGGAACAACACGTCGAGCGCGAAGGATGCCTGCAGCTCCGGGTCGGTCATGGCGTTTCCGCCGTACTTGACCACCACCGTGGCGCCCCGATGCTCCAGCAGCCACGGAGCGGCCGAGGCCAGGGTCTGCGCCGCGTTCCAGTCGTCCCCGCGTGCGGTGAGTACCCGCTGACTGATCTCCGTGATGTCCGGGCGCGTCATGTCGAGTACGCCGAATTCTCGTGAACGTACTCGCTGGTGAGATCGTTGGTCCAGATCACGGCCGACGCTTCACCCGCCTGCAGGTCGACGCGTACCTGTATCTCGCGGCCGGAGAGGTCCGCCTCGGCAGGATCGGCGAACGCGGCACCGGCCCGGCACACCTCGATGCCGTTCACCCAGACACCCAGCTGATCGGGTTCGAATACGGCCGCCGTGGTGCCCACTGCTGAGACGATCCGTCCCCAGTTGGGGTCTTCACCGTGCATCGCGCATTTGAAGAGGTTGCTCCGAGCCACCGCCCGGCCCACCGTCACGGCATCGGCCTCGTCGGCGGCCCCGGTCACCTCGAGGCGGACATCCTTGCTGGCTCCTTCCGCGTCGGCCACCATGGCCCTTGCCAGTTGCGCGCAGGCGTCCGACACGGCAACCGCGAACTCGGTCGGATTCGGGACGGTGCCTGTCGCACCCGACACCATCAGCAGCACCGTGTCGTTCGTCGACATGCAACCGTCGGAGTCGATGCGGTTGAAAGACAGTTCCACGGCCCGCGCC
>CAYMPK010000202.1:4110-4922 GCA_964392145.1 uncultured Actinomycetes bacterium
CGCGCAGCCGACTCCCCACAAAGGGTGGCAGAAGCGCCAACGCCGCTTGCGCCATGGCCGCGTCGACGGCGGCATCGGTGGTCAGGACACACAGCATGGTCGCCATCCCCGGCGCCAACATCCCGGCACCCTTGGCCATGCCGCCCACGACGAAACCCGACCCCTCGACAACCGCTTCCTTGGCCACGCTGTCCGTCGTCATGATGGCGACCGCCGCATCGCTCCCGCTCTCGGACGACAGAACCTGGGCGGCCGCGGTCGCGCCGGGCAGTAACTTGTCCAGGTCGAGGCGTTGCCCGATCAGCCCGGTCGAGCAGACACCGATGTCCAGCGGGTCGAGCCCCAGTTCGGCGGCGACGTGCTCGGCCGTGTGATGTGTGTCGGCGAAACCGTCAGGCCCGGTGCAGGCGTTGGCTCCACCGGAGTTCAGCACGACTGCCTTCAATCCTCGCGTCTTGAGCACTTCCCTGGTCCAGACGACCGGGGCGGCGACCACCCGGTTCGTCGTGAACACCCCAGCGGCCACCGATGAAGGACCGTCGTTGACGACCAGGGCGACATCCGGCCGCCCGGAATCCTTCAGACCCGCGGCCACGCCGGCGGCCCGGAAACCCCGGGCGGCAGTCACGCTCATGGTGCGACTCCGTTCGCGCTCAGACCAGCCGTTTCGGGCAAGCCCAGCATCAGGTTGGCATTCTGCAGGGCCTGTCCGGCAGCGCCCTTGATCAGGTTGTCGATCGCGGACACGACCACGGCACGACCCGCGTGGCCATCCGCGGCGACCGCGATGGCGACGCCGTTGATCGAGGTGA
>CAYMPK010000203.1:0-4912 GCA_964392145.1 uncultured Actinomycetes bacterium
CGCGGCGACCCGAGGCCTATCAGTCGTGCTTGCCGAGGCCGAGGACCTGGCCTACGGCACCAGCCGTTGGTCAAGCAAACTCGTGCACGGCGGTCTGCGCTACCTGGCCACCGGACAGGTGGACGTTGCCTGGGAGTCGGCCGTCGAACGCGCCCGCATCATGGGCTCGATCGCCCCGCACCTGACGCATCCGATGGCTCAGCTGGTTCCGCTGCTCGACGGGGACCGGGGCCTGCTCGTCGGGGCCGGGCTGCACGCTGGGGACGGACTGCGGCGGGCAACCGGAAGCGACCTACCTGCGCCACGTCGGATCCCGACAGTGGAAGCCCGGGACCTCGCCCCCGCGCTACCGGCGAACATGACGGGCGCCTACCTTTCTTGGGACGGGCAACTCGAGGACGACGCTCGACTCGTGGTCACGGTGGCCCGGACGGCCGCCGCCTACGGCGCACGAATCCTGACCCATACCCGGGTCGTGTCGGTCTCCGACGGCGGTGCCCTGGTGGCCGATCGGCTTACGGGTGAGACCACGACCATCCGGGCGCGGCGCGTCATCAACGCCACCGGCGCCTGGGCCGCCGGTCTGGATGACCGGGTTTCCCTGGTGAGGTCACGTGGCAGCCACCTCGTGGTGTCGGCCGAGCGCATCGGCAGCCCGCGCGCGGCTGTGATGGTCGCACTCCCCGGCTCGACGTCACGCTACGTATTCGCCTTGCCGCAGCCCAACGGTCTGGCCTACATCGGCCTCACCGACGTGGAGACAGACGCACCCATCGATGAACCGCGGGCCGACGAGGAGGAGATCGATTTCCTCTTGACCTCGATCGCGCCCTCCCTGGTTCATCCACTCGAGCGGTCAGACGTCATCTCCACCTACTCGGGCTATCGCCCGCTGTTGTCGGGCGTTGCGGGCAGTTCCGCCGACCTGTCCCGGAGACACGCCGTCCTCGACGGCGACGTGATCTCGGTCGTCGGCGGCAAGCTGACGACCTACCGTCGAATGGCGGAGGACGCCGTCGACCTCGTGACCGATCGCGAATGCCGGACCCGGGACCTGCCGCTGGTGGGGGCCGTCGGACCGCGCGATGAGTCCGTTCCCGAACGCCTCATCCGCCGGTTCGGAGCGGAGGCCGGCGTGGTGGCAGCGATGGCTCACGGGGACGCAGACCTGCTCAATGCGGTCGGCGACTCCCCCATCCTCGGGGTCGAACTGCTCTGGGCATCCGCCGCCGAGGGCGCAGTCACCGAGGACGACATCGTCCAGCGACGGGTGCGTGCCGACATGGTGCCGTCGTGGCAGACTGCGGTGACAGCCGCCCTGCAGACACTGCCCGCCCGTACCTGACGGGGCCGCCCCAGTCCCTAGGATGGCGCGGTGGAAGCGCAGTGGGATCGCCGGCGACGTGCCATCATCCGCGATGCCCTGGGGATCGGCATCGCGGTAGGCGCCTATGGCATCACCTTCGGCGCGCTCGCCACGACGGGTGGCTTCTCGATGCCCCAAACGATGGCCCTGTCTTCGCTGATGTTTACCGGCGGCTCCCAGTTCGCCTACATCGGGGTGGTGGCCGCCGGCGGCAGCGTGGTCGCGGCCGCGGTGACTGCACTGCTGCTGGGGGCGCGCAACACCCTCTACGGCGTCGCCATGGCGCCGCTGCTGAAGACGCGCGGCGCCAGCGCCGCCCTCGCTGCTCAACTGACGATCGACGAGTCGACCGCCATGGCCCTGGCCCATGAGGATCCCAGCGAACCCCGGGCCGCCCGGACAGCGTTCTGGGCTACCGGCGTGACCGTCTTCATCTGCTGGAACATCGCCACCCTGCTCGGCGCGCTGGGCGCCAGTGCCCTCGGAGATCCGCGGAGCTATGGGTTGGACGCGGTGATCCCGGCTGCCTTCCTTGCCTTGATGTGGCCGCGGCTGACGTCTCGCAGCGCGAGTGCCGTAGCCGCGCTCGCCGCGGCGATGGCGACGTTGCTCACGGTGTGGCTGCCTGCCGGACTGCCCGTTCTGGCCGGCGGGTTGGTAGCGGTCCTGTGGGGGTGGCTGGCGCCGGGCGGGGGTCGGCCCCCCAGCGGTGACTTCGACTTCGCTCCGCTGCCCGATCTGGAGCCGCCTCGATGATGTGGCTACCGATCTTGCTCACCTCGGCCGGGACTTGGCTGCAGAAGTACCTCGGCCACCTGTTGCCCGAATCCTGGATGGAGGGCGAGCGGACATCTCGGGTGCTCGCCCTGCTGCCCATCGGTCTGCTCGCCGCGCTCACCGCCGTGTCAACCTTCACCACCGAGTCGCGGGTGACGGTCGACGCCCGGGTCGCGGGACTGCTGGCGGCAGCCGCTGCGCTGCTGCTGCGCGCCCCGTTCCTGCTGGTGCTGGTGGTCGCGGCCGTGACTGCCGCCGGACTTCGCTACCTCGGCCTCGCAGGCTGAACCGTAGCGACGTCGCGCACGGCGCCTCCCGGTGCTAGCCGAGATCAGGTGGGGCGCCGGCGACCCCGTCGGCGAGCGCCAGCGCGTAGCGCATGGCAGATCGGGCGCGCTTCCGATCCCGGCCCGCTTCATAGGCCAGCGAGACCCGGAACCAGGCAGCTGGACTCCGAGGCTCAGCAGCGACTTGGGTACTGGCCGACTCGAACTCGGCTTCGGCCGACTGTCGGGTGATCCGGCCGGACGGCATTCGATCCAGATCGTCGACCGGGAGTTGGCCCCGCTCGGCCAGCTCAGCCGCCAACTGCTGGACTCTGATCCCGAACTGGAGTTCCCGCCAGATCATCCATAGCCCGAGCAGCGGCAACACCATCACGGCGATGCCCAGAAGGGCCGAGGACAGTCCGCCCGAGGTGAGGAACAGGTAGCCCATCCAGGCGGCGAACACCATGTAGATCCCCGCGGCCACCGCCATCACGATGGCCCACCGGCGTGCCGTCATGACGACCCCCGGTCCAGCATCGGTTCCGCCATCAGGCGAGCAGGGAGTCGATACCCAGAGTCAGTCCGGGGCGCTGACCCACGGCCCGCACCGCCAGGATCACTCCCGGCATGAACGACGCCCGATCCAGGGAGTCGTGCCGGATGGTGAGAACCTCCCCGGTACTGCCCAGCAACACTTCCTGATGGGCGAGCATGCCGCGAAGCCGAACCGAATGAACGGGGACGCCTTCGACCGTAGCGCCCCGCGCGCCAGCGAGCCCGGTGGCGGTGGCATCGGGCGCCGGGTCGACTCCGGCCGCTCGCCGTGCCGCGGCCATCCTGGCGGCCGTTGCTGCGGATGTGCCGCTGGGCGCATCAACCTTGTCCGGATGGTGAAGCTCGATGACCTCCACCGACTCGAAGTAGGGTGCGGCCTTCTCCGCGAACATCATCATCAGCACCGCACCGATTCCGAAGTTGGCAGCGATCAGGCAGCCGACACCCGGCGCGTCCGCGAGCCAGCCCCGGACCTGGTCCAGCCGGGCGTCGTCGAAACCCGTGGTTCCGACGACGGTGTGGATTCCGTGCTCTATGCAGAACTGCAGCGTCCCCATCACGGCGTCAGGCACGGTGAAGTCGATCAGAACCTCGGGCTGAGCGTTCAGCAGGTCCGAGATGGGGTCACCCTGGTCGAGGCCGGCCACCAGTTCCAGCCCATCGGCGGCTTCGACCGCCGCGCACGTCTGCTGCCCCATTCGACCGCGGGCGCCCATGACTGCAACTCTCATGTGATCCCCCGGAACTTCCGGTTGTCATCGAAGGGGCCGACGACCGCCAGTTGCCGCGGACGCTCGAAGACGTCGGCCGCCAGTGCCTGAACGTCGTGCAACGTGACCGCATCGATCGACGCGAGCGCCTCAGCCACGGGGGTGAGGATTCCGGTGAGCAGTTCGGCCTCGCCCAGCCTAACCATCCGTGAGCTGGATTCCTCCAGGTTGAGAACCAGGCCTCCACGCAACTGGCCCTTGCCCCGCTCCAACTCCTCGGCCGTGATGCCCTCCCTTGCGACATCGTCCAGCACCAGCGCGATCACGTCGATGGCGTCGTCGACCTTTGCCGGCAGCGAGCCCGTATAGACGGCGAAGGCGCCGGCGTCGGAGTGTGACGAGCGGAATGACTGCACCGAGTAGGCCAGCCCCCTCTTCTCCCTGACCTCCTGGAACAGTCGGCTGGACATGCCGCCTCCGACCACCGCGTTGAGGATGCCCATCGCCCACCGACGCGGGTCGGTGCGGTTGAGCCCGGACATGCCGAGCACCACGTTGGCCTGTTCGATGCCGCGATGGCGCACCCGTCCACCCGCCGCGGCGTGCAACTTGCGTGGGCGACCTCCCCGACGGGCGACTGCCGGCTTACCCTCGGAGACGCCGGCGAGGGCCTTGCGCACTGCTCGGGTGACCAGGGTGTGGTCGACCCCACCGGCCGCAACCACTGCAAGGTTGGCCGGTCGGTACCAACGTCGGTAGTGATGCCACACGTCAGCTCGCGGCATGCCCGAGATGCTGTCCTCGGAGCCGATGATCGGAGCGGCGAGCGGCGTATCGGCGAACACCTGCGCGGTGAAAAGCTCGTGCGCCGCGTCCGCCGGATCGTCATCATGCATAGCGATTTCCTCGAGCACCACGGCCCGCTCGGACTCGACGTCGGCCTTGCTCACCAACGAGGACGTCATCATGTCCATCAGGACGTCGACCGCCAGCGGAACATCCCGATCCAGCACCCTGGCGTAGAAGCAGGTGTACTCCTTGGTGGTGAAGGCGTTGAGCTCACCACCAACAGCGTCGATCGCCGAGGAGAGTTCCAGGGCGCTGCGGCGGGCGGTGCCCTTGAACAGCAAGTGCTCGAGGAAGTGCGAGGCACCGGCGTACCGAGGCGACTCATCTCGGGACCCCACCGGGATCCAGACGCCGAGCGACACCGAACGCGTCGCCGCCATCTCCTC
>CAYMPK010000204.1:0-4848 GCA_964392145.1 uncultured Actinomycetes bacterium
CGGGGGTACGTGAACCGTCGGTCACCTCCGCGATTCCCCCCGGTGTGGACACCACCCGTGCCGCATCGGAGGGCATGAGGCCACCGGCGAAGACCCATTGCCCGGCGGCCTGCAACGCCTGGTTGAACTGTCCGACCTGGGCATACATCAGCCCCACGGTGGCGTCGTCGGGAACTGGCTCACCCTCGACCGAGTGAACCGCCAGCAGGTACTGGGCCATCAATCCTCCACGGATCGCAGATGTCGACAGGAGCGTTGATTCGGGCTGGTCGAGGTGCCCAGAGAGCGCCCGACCCGTGCGGCTACTTGCCGACCTTCTCGCGCACCGGCAGGTCGGCGATCTTGCATGGGATGTAGGTGTCCTCCGACAGGTGGAAGCTCGCGCAGATGCGGTGATAGCCGTCCGCGACGGTCAACGGGTAGCCGCGAAGCACATCACCTCGAACCACCAGCACCGGCGACCACCTCCGACCCGTCATGACCTTGGCAAGGTCCCGCTTCACACTGGGGTCGCCCAGCGGCAGAAGGTCGAGGCCCGCGGCGCGGAGGATGTCGTTGGCTCGGTGCATCTCAATGGGTGCCTTCTTGAGATCCGCCACCATGTCCGAGACGGTCTTCGGGTCCGCGATCAGACCGAGGTAGTTGCCGGCAGCCGGGTAGTCGTGCTCAACCACCTCGGGCAACCACAATTCGGAGCCGACCAACGCGGCCGTGGCCTTGCGCTGCTCGTCGATCTGCTTGGCAATGCTCTGCGGGGTATTCGCCTGCTTCCCGTCAGAGTCGGTCTTCTTCTTGCTCGCCACAATCGCTCACTCCCTCGAACTGTTCCCGTGCCGGCCGTTAGCGCACACTAGCAGTCTCGAAACCCTCATCCACGGCTGTCGGGGAACCGATCTCGACGCTCGGTTCTCCGGTCTGGCCGCGCGCCGAGCGTGCCCGGATACGCCGCTGCGCGATGACAGCCACACCGACCAGGAAGATGCCCGCGAGTAGTCCGCCGCCGATGAGGCCCCATCGGGGTCCGAACGTAGATGCCACCCAACCGAGGATCGGTGCCCCGACAGGGGTGCCACCGAAGAACGCCAGCGTGTAGAAACCCATCACCCGACCCCGGAACCTGCCGTCGGAACCCATCTGCAGGTAGCTCTGGGCCGACACCGAGAAGGTGAGCAAGGTCAGGCCGCACAGCGGAAGGAAGAACAAGAAGCTCAGATAGGTCGGCATCATTCCAGCAGTGGCCGTGACAAGGGCTGCCGCAAGCCCGGCCCCGAGCACGAACCTCAGCCGCGGCGTCGTTCGTCGAGCGGCCAACAACGAGCCCAGTATCGATCCGATCGAGAGCACCGAACCCAATATCCCGTAGGCGGCGGCGCCGACCCCGAACTCGAGTCGAGCCATCATCACGGTGGTGATCTGGTAGTTGAAGACGAACGTCCCCGCGAAGAATACGAGGACGAGCACGATCACCAAGTCCCGGCGGGTGCGTAGGTAACCCAGCCCCTGTCGCATCGTGGCGCGACCGACATGCGGTCCCGCCCGACCTTCCGTGCTCCGTGGCCTGAGCATCACCAAGGTGCCCAACGCGAAGACGTAGGACAACGCGTTGATGAGGAATACCGGCCCGACACCGACCGCGGCGATGGTGAGTCCGGCCAGGGCGGGACCGATGATGCGCGACAGGTTGAACGTGGCGCTGTTCAGCCCGACCGCATTGGAGAGCAGGTCACGTCCGACGAGTTGACCCAGCAGCGCTTGCCTGGCGGGGTTGTCCAGCGCCGCGGACACGCCCAGGACGAAGGCCAGGATGTACACCAGACCGACGCTGGCTGATCCCGTCATGACAGCAAGTCCGAGGCTCCCGGCCGCGATTGTCGCCATGACTCCGGCGATCAGCATCACCAGGCGGCGCGGAACCCGGTCCGCCAGCACTCCCGCGAACGGAGCGACCACGAGGAATGGCAGGAACTGCAGTGCCGTAACGACACCCAGGGTCACCGCATTGCCCCCGGATAGGTCCAGCACCAGCCAGTCCTGTGCGACCCGCTGCATCCAGGTGCCGACGTTGGTGACGACTTGGCCAGTCAGGAACCAGCGGTAGTTTCGCTCCGCGAGCGCGGCGAACGTTCTACTCATCCGATCACCATTCTGGACATCACCTGGCAGGCCTCGGAGAGAACTCGACGATCCTGCTCGCCGAGTTCCTGCAAGCGCGAGTTGAGCCACGCCCGGCGAGCGCTGCGGTGGACGGCGAGAACCTCCCGGCCGCGATCTGTCAGGTCGACGATGACCAACCGGGCATCGTCAGGGTCGGTGGCACGTTCGACGAAGCCGGCTTCGTGCAGTCGCGCGATGGTACGGGTCATGGAGGGCGCCTTGACCTTCTCCCGCTGAGCCAGATCCCCCACCCGCTGCGGACCGAGGCGGTAAAGCGTTGCCATCGTCGCCAACTGAGTGGGGGTGAGTTCATCGTTGGGGCTCTCCGCGCGGAGCCTACGGGCCAGACGCATCACCGCGACTGCGAGGTCGGCAGCCAACTCATCGCCAACCGTGCGCTGATCTTCCGGCGTGCTGGAGACCATGATGTGTCCTTGCTGTTGAGGCCGCGACGAGATGCGCATATCTTTAGTGTGACTAACTAACTATCGCATCGGTTCCGTGAGCGTGTCAAATATCTGCCGGAGCCCCGCACCGCGCAGCGCCTCGGCGCACGCGCAACCACCCAGCGGGCTGGGGCGCCTGTCAGACAAACGCTTTGTAGACGAAGTACATCGCAACCGCGAACATCGTCACCTGGAACAGCCGGGTAGCTGCGTAGTCGCTGATGCGGTGCAGCAGTGACGCCCCGACCGGCGCGCCCAACAGCCCACCGACCGCGAGCAGGGCACCCACCCGCCAATTCACATCATCGCTGGACAGGCCATGGGTGATCACCGCCGACATGCTCGCGAAGATGACCACTGCCAGCGAGATGCGGGACGCCAGGCGAACTGGCGTGGAGAGCAGCAGCACCTGCATCGGCACCATGACCAGTCCCCCTCCGACCCCGAACAGGCCGGCCAAAACGCCAGCACCCGCTCCGGTGCCCACGACCTTCGCGAACTCCTTCGGGACCTCGGGTGGGGCACCTGAGTCGGTGCCGGATCGTTCCGCGGGCGCTACCCCAGCGGGCCTCGAGTCGGTCATGGCGGTCCCGGCCGCAGCCTTGGCCGCTGCATCGGAACGCAACCCGATCAACGGGATGTTGGCGAGGTTGAAGACCGCGAACGCGATGAACAGGGCCTGCTGGGGCAGCTGTTGCGCCAGCCACACCCCCAATGGCGCCAGGATCACCGCCGGAACGACGATCTGAAGCACACGACTCCACGGCAGACCGAACCGCAGGGTGTTCGTGACCGTACCCGACGTTGAGCTGATGAGGATCGCGAAGTTGCTCGTTCCGATCGCTGGCAGGGCGGGGAACCCCATGGCTACCAGCACAGGTACCAGCAACACTCCCCCGCCGACGCCGGTGAGACCTGCGAGCACGCCCGCGGCGAAGCCGGCGAGCACCTCCAGGATGACGCCCACCGAGACCGCGTCCGTCCGCGACTACGGGTTCATGGCGTAGGCGCCGTCGTAGGACAGCACCTCTGCAACGAAGTCCTTCTCCTTGACCGCATCCACCTGCGGGGCCGCGATCAGCTTCATCGCTCCTGCCCGCTGCTCGTCCGAAGCAGACGCCTGACCGTAGAGCTGCAAGGCGTAGTCGGAGAAGTCCTGCACGAAAACGGCGAAGATTCGATCGAGGTGATCCTCGGAGATCCCCGACATGTCGCTGACGCCACCGGCGCGGGTCTCGTCGCTGTCGATGGCCAAGGCGGCGGCCTCACACACGAGTTGGGCATAGACGACTTGGGTGAACAATTGTCCCAACGTCTGCAAGTAGTCCAAGTCGCGCGTCTGATCCGCAGTGGGGCCAGCCGTGGTCACAAGTTCGGCGAAGTTCATCATCTGGCCGACGAAGATGCCCACATTGGGCAGCCCGGCGAAACGTTCGAAGGCCGGGCGCGGATTGTGGAAACCAATCTTCGACAGCCCGGACGCGGAGCCCTGACGGAAGAGGTAGGCATCGTCCTGCGCCTCGTCGCGCACCCCGATCACCGGCAGTTCCGGTCCGGCCCCTGAGGCCGCCAACAAGTACTGGGGCAGGAACTTCAGCACCAGCGCGATGTTCACATGCACAGTGCCCTCCAACTTGGGCAGTGCCCGGATGTGTTGAACGGCCTGCTCGAAGTAGGTATCGGCCTCGAACCCGCGGGCGGCGATCACATCCCACAGCAGGTCGATGACTCGCTCACCTTCGCCGGTCACCTTCATCTTGGTGAGCGGATTGAACAACAGGAAGCGACGGTCATCGGAATCGGCGCTGCGCAGGTAGTCGGCCGACCGGGCAGCGAACAACTTCATCGCGATGAGCCGGGCGTAGGCATCTGCCAGCATCCGCCGGACATGGGGGAATTCGGTCACCTTGGTGCCGTACAGAACTCGGTTGTTCGCGTGCGTGATGGCCTCGTAGAAGGAGTGCTCGCAGATGCCGATGCTCGCCCAGCCGAGGTTGACCTTTCCCACGTTGACCGTGGCAAGCGCCGCGTCCCACGCGGGTTTGCCGGTGTGCAGGATGTCCGCTCGGCTCACCGGGTAGTCAGCCAGCGAGAAGGCGGACACATACATCTGCGAAGCGACGACGTTCTTCTCCAACTGGTATCCCTCGTGTTGGGTGTCAGCCAGGAAGAACACGTACTCGCCCGGCAGTTCCGGGTCGTCCTCGGCGAACTTGCCGAACACCGCAACGCGACCGGCGACGTTGCC
>CAYMPK010000205.1:0-4845 GCA_964392145.1 uncultured Actinomycetes bacterium
GAACTCGGGGTTGATCTCGTCCATCTCCTTGAGCTGCTCGTAGGGCACGTTCGCCTCGGCCAACAACACGTTCATGTGGCCCGGCATACGACCTGCCACCGGATGGATGGCGTACGAGGCCTCGATGCCCCGTTCGCCCAGCAGGTCGACCAGTTCCCGGATCGTGTGTTGGGCCTGGGCCACTGCGAGTCCGTAGCCGGGGACGATGATCACCTTCTGTGCGTACCCGAGCATGATGGCGACATCCTCGGGGCTCGATGACCGCACCGGGCGGTCAACTGCCGGCCCGGCCGGACCCCCTGCGCTGGCCTTGAAGGCACCGAACAGGGTGTTGGTGATCGGGCGACCCATGGCGTGGGCCATCTCGCGGGTGAGCAGGGTACCCGATGCGCCGACGAGCGTACCCGCGACGATCAGCAGCACGTTGTTCAGCACGTAGCCGCTGGCGGCGACCGATAGACCGGTGAAGGCGTTGAGCAGCGAGATCACGATGGGGACGTCAGCGCCGCCGACCGGGAGCACCAGCAGCACACCGAGGATCAGTGACAGCACGAGCAGACCGATCAGCAGCGGGGTGCTCGGCGAGATGATCAGCCATACCGCAGCCACCAACGAAGCCGCCGCCACGATCACGGTGATGTAGCGACCGCCGGGGATGACCACCGGACGAGTGGTCATCACCTCCTGCAGTTTCATGAAGGTCAGGATCGAGCCGGAGAAGGACACGCTGCCGATGAGGACGGTGAAGACGGTGGCGGCAAGCGCACCCTTCGCCTCGGCGCCTCCGGAGCTCAGGTACTCGATCACGGCGACCAGTGCCGCCGCGCCGCCGCCGACACCGTTGAACAACGCCACGAGCTGCGGCATCGCGGTCATCTTGACCCGGCGAGCGGCTGGCCAGCCGATCGCGGTTCCGATCACGATCGCGACCAGGATCAGCACCAGATGTCCCATCGGGGCACCTGAGAAGAACGTGACGGCCACCGCGATCAGGGCGCCGACCGCGCCGATCAGGTTTCCGTTGCGCGCAGACTTGGGCGACGACAACCCCTTCAGCGCGAGAATGAAGCAGACGGCCGCAACCAGATACGCCAACTGCACCCAGGTCGGTGTCATGACGCATCCTTACGAGCCGGCTTGGCCTTGAACATCTCCAGCATCCGGTCGGTCACCACGAAACCACCCACGAGGTTGACTGTCGCGAGCACGATGGCGAGCAGCCCCAGGATCAAAGTCAGGTTGGATTCGGCACTTCCGGTCACCAGGATGGCTCCTACGAGCACGACACCGTGGATTGCGTTGGCGCCCGACATCAGCGGGGTGTGGAGCACCGTGGACACCTTCGAAACGACCTCGAAGCCCACGAAGATGCTCAGGATGAAGATCGTCAGCAGCGCGATACCGCTCATGGTGCCTCCTTCCGGATTTCGCCATTCAGCACGACCGCACAGCCGTCGACCACCTCATCCTCGACGTCGGCGATCGCCTCACCGTCAGTCGTGATGAGGCCCAAGAGGGCCACTACGTTCATCGCGTACAACCTCGACGCGTGCACAGGCATCTCGGAGGCGACATCGCGACCGCCCCAGACCCGGACACCGTCGCGGTCCTGCACCACTCCCGGTTCAGAACCCTCGACGTTGCCACCGGTCTCCGAGGCCAGATCGACGACCACCGACCCGGTGGCCATCTCGGACACCATCTCAGAGGTGACCAACAGCGGGGCCCGCCGACCTGGAACGGCGGCAGTGGTGATCACGACGTCGGAGGCCGCGATGTAGGGGGTCAGGAGTTCACGCTGCCGAGCTGCGCGCTCCTCGCCCATCTCTCGCGCGTAGCCGCCGGAAGCCTCGAGGGCCTCCAGTTCCAAGGTGATGAAGGTGGCGCCCATGGACTTGACCTCGTCGGCCGACGCCTCTCGCACGTCGTAGGCACTTACCAGCGCGCCCAGCCGCTTCGCGGTGGCGATGGCCTGCAGCCCGGCGACACCGGCCCCCAGGACCAGCACCTTGGCAGGTGGGATCGTTCCCGCGGCTGTCATGAAGAGTGGGAAGAACTTGGGCAGCAGTTCGGCGCCGACCAGGGCACTGCGGTAGCCGGTCACCAGTGCCTGCGATGTGAGGGCATCCATCGACTGCGCCCGGCTGATACGCGGCACCAGGTCGAAGCTCAGGGCGGTGGCGCCACCAGCCGCGATCGCGTCGATGGTCGGCCGGTCGGCCGCCAACTGCAGGAAACTCAGTGCGATCGCACCGGCCTTCAGAAGACTGGCCCGCTCGACCGAGAGCGGCCTCACTGAGGCGACGACGTCGGCGGACCGGAAGGCCTCGTCAACGTCGCCCTCGGCGACCACCTCGGCACCGGCCGCGGCGTAGTCGGCATCAGACGCATATGCGTCGGCTCCGGCACCTGACTGCACCGTGACATCCAAGCCGAGAGCGGCCAGCTTCGGCACGGTGTCCGGCACCAGTGCGACGCGACGCTCGCCGGGTACGATTTCCGTTGGTACGAAAAGCCTCACAAGCGGCTACGCTACGCGGTCGACTAGCCACTACAGTTCTGGGGGTGCCCCCTCCGATAGCGAGCCTCCGCCAGATCATGACGCCCGAGGCCTTTCACAACGGCGGTCCCGGGTCGTTCGAGGGCTGGTACATCAAGTTGGTCTCCGCCGACCAGACCGCCCGACTGGCCCTGATCCCGGGCCTGTTCCATCACGCTGATGGCTCCGGGGAAGCCTTCGTACAGGTGCTGGATGGTGTCACCGGCCGCAGTTGGTACATCACCTACCCGATGTCGGACTTCAGCGCCGCCAGCGACCGGTTCGACGTCCGGGTCGGGCCCAACCACTTCCATGCCGCCGGGATCGACGTCGATCTGCCAGAGGCCGGACTCTCCGGTCGGGTTGCCATCACCTCCGAGCTCGACCCCTGGCCGGTGCGCCCATGGTCACCAGGGGTCATGGGCTGGTACGCCTGGGTGCCCTACATGGAGTGCTACCACGCCATCTGCTCGTTCGGTCACGCGCTGGCCGGCGAACTCCGGTTCGACGGCACCACGCTGGACTTCGACGGGGGCCGTGGCTACATCGAGAAGGATTGGGGCGAGGCTTTCCCGGCGGGTTACCTGTGGCTCCACTCGAACCACTTCGTCCACCACGACGCCTCCCTGGTCGCTTCGGTCGCCCTGATCCCCTGGCGGGGGCGGGAATTCCGCGGCTTCATCGTGGGTCTGCGAGAAGGCGGCCGGCTGCACAGATTCGCGACCTACAACGGAGCGCACAGCGAGGACTTGAGGGTCGATGATGACGGCCTGACCTGGACCCTGCGCTCGGCCCGCCGACCCGGACGCCCGAGTCTCACCCTGGAACTGGCCGCGAGACGTGGCCTAGGCGGGCTGCTCCATGCGCCGATCCGGGTGGAGATGCACAAGCGGGTGGAGGAAACCCTGAGCGGAACCGTCGCCGTGACACTGCGGCGCGGCGAGGAGGTGCTGTTCGAGGACACCGCCACTAGTGCCGCCTTGGAAATCCACGGGGATGTTCCCCGCCTGCTCGCCACCACCGAGAAGCGAGGCGGCTGACTGTCGCCGAAGATGCCAAACGAACTCAGGCTTGCCCGCCGCCCTGGTCGGCCGGTGCCGGAGTCGGCGCCACCGGCGCGGGAGCCGGTGCCTGCGGCACCACCGGCGAGGGCGATGGCGGCTTGGTACAGCCGATCCGGCTGAGCATTGACCGATAGGTGTACTCGACATCGGATTGGAACGTGTCCAAGGCGTTGATCTCCTGCGCCAGCGGTGTCGCGGGCGGCAGGGACTGAAGGGCCTTCGTATACGTGCTGGTGGCGGTGCCGAAGCGATCCACGAGGGTCTGCTGCGCGGCGTTGGCGGAATTGCGCAGGGCTGCGATCTCGCTGTTCAGTCGAAGACTCGCGGCGAGAGCCTGCTCGACGGTGCCGCTCGGGTTCGTCGAGTAGATCATGGGCACGATGTTCGCCTGCATGCCCAGCGCCTGATTACAGAACTGGGCCTTGTTGTCCGACACCGAATTGGCCGAACCGCCACATGCCCCCAGCGCCAGGGCAAGGCTCAGCGACAACACGGCCGTTGCAGTCCGTCGACCAACCATCCCCACCCCGCACCTCCTCAAGGCTCCCCGCGAAGGTAGCACCCGGCCATTCCGACAGCGGCGACGGAACCCGCGTGGCACGCTATGCCTGTGTCCCGCCTGCCGCTGACCCTCACCACCGCGCTGCTGGTGGCCGTGGGCTTGCTGGGCGGCTGCGCCGATTCGACCCCGAGCACCGCTTCCGCCAGTCAGGCACCCACCGCACCGGCCCCGGGGGTGCCCGGGTTGATCCGGGAAACCACCACCGCCGACCTCGCGAGCACGTTCTCGGACCTCACCAAGGTGGGGGAGAAGAACGTCCGGGTCTTCGGCTGGAACCGGCTGGAGGGGCGGGGCACCTACCTGAGGATCCCGGTCAAGGTGATCCTGCTCGGCGCAGTCGAGTACACCAACGACAACGGCCCGTTCGACGGCTACGTCCGATTCGTGGCGGACGACGGATCGGTGCTGGCGATGTACGTCGACGGACAGGCAATCAACGACAAGAACGCCGCCGGGACCCAACTGACCGGTCGACTCGAATTCATCGGGGCGACCGGTCAGTTCGCCCAACAGGTGGCCGCAGGAACCTTCACCGGAACCCGGGACTCACGCGTTGGGGCGCCCGTCAAGTCCGTGTTCAGCCTGATCATCGACCCCAACGGCGCTGCGCGCGGCGGCGCGCTGGCACCGACCGTGGCACCCGCCTCGCGCCCCCCGACCGGCTCCCCCCCGCCGGGCCC
>CAYMPK010000206.1:0-4818 GCA_964392145.1 uncultured Actinomycetes bacterium
CACGGCGATCGCCGGACTGAACTTCGTGATCGGGTCCTCATGGTGGCTGAGCAACAGGTAACGAGCAGCCGCGCGTTCCTGCTCGGGAAGGGCAAGCCATTCCCCCTCGGAGGCCACCTCCACCACTTCCCCGTCCGGATCCCAACGGCCGGGATCGAGCCGCCATTGCTCAGCCCACTTGCTCTCTGCCGGCGTGCCGATGAACAGGGCACGGGTCATGCCAGCGCGATGAAGCCCCGCCGTACCCTCGTGCAGGAAGGCATCCTGCAGCGTGAAAGCTCCCAGACTCTCCCCGAGGCCCACGAACCTTGGGCGACGATCCTCCGGAATCGCACGCAACCGGCCGTTGATCGCGTGAAGCAGCGCTCGGTTCTGCTCTCGCCCCAAAGCCACCCGGTCGAGGGAGAGGAACGATGGTCGCAGCGAGTACTGCAGGGCCACGGTGGCGCAGTCGCCCTCCGTCAGGTACTCAAGCGTTTCCGCGACCACATAGTTGACGTAGCCCGTGCCGGTAGGCGACGCCAGACACAACACCTTTCGATCGAAGGCCCCCAGCGCCTCCAATTCGTCCATCGCCAGGGCGACCCTGGCGTCGACGGTGGGCGCGCTGGCCAGCCCTACGAACACCCGCACCGGATCACGCGCTGGTTGTCCGGTCACAGCGGTGATCTCCTTGGCCGGCAGCAGCATGTTCACGAATCTGCGCCCCTCCCGGCCCAGGGTGTCCCAGTTCACGTGGGAGGCCGGCCCACCGGAGGCACCGGGCGAGGTGGGAGGTCGTTGATACGCCTGCTCCACCGCTGAGCCGCCGTGCTCGGTCGCCCTGTACACGTATTCGACGGCGGCCCAGGCGCCGCCCACGAGGGGCGCCAACGCCACCAGGTGGCCGATCGGGTCGGCCAGCCCGGCGAAGCCTGGTGCCCGCGTTCTGACCAATCCGGCGATGACGTCGGCGGTCCAGCCTTCGGCGGTTGCCAGCGCGGTCACCCCGGTCATGACCGCGGCGCCCTGCGCCAACGACGACAACGGTGGTGAGTTCTGTCGCTGCTTGCGTCGGTACCAGGCGATCTCAGCAGTCGCGATGACCGTGCCCAGGACGAATCCGGTCGGTATCAGTGCTGGGTGCAGACGCCCGTAGCGCCGCCCGACCAGGTCGAGTCCGGCCGACATCCCCGTGATCGCCAGCCCGACACTCCCCGCCGCCGAGAGTTGCCAACCCAGAGTCCTCACGCTGGCGCGCTTGACCGGCTCACCACGGCGCTGCGGCACGGCCCGTTGCAGGAGCAGGCCGAAGGCGACCGCAACCCCATTGGCAGAGGCCGCCAGCAGACGGCGACTGTTGAACGACTGCTTGTCCGTGCCGGGGACGATGCGTTCGGCGACGCTCTCGATGCCGGCCTGAGAGGTGCGTGAGATGCCGAACACCAGGCTCGCTGTCAGCCCTGTCACGACCGCCTGCTGCAGCGGCTTACGGGGCAGCAGGCTCGGCGCGAAACTCTGTCCGACCGCCACCGTGGCGGCCAAGGTCGCCGCCCGCTCGGTGAAATCGCGATTGGCCAGGTAGTCGGTGATCCGACTCATGCGTTCGCCCATGGTTTGCAGTCCCATCGTTGCCGACACAGGTGATCGCCCCACTCTAGGAGCAGTTGGCCGCCCGGAACAGGCAGGGCGGTTTCCGGATGTTCCGGGACTAGCCGCGGCCCGTCACGAGCACCCCGAGGCACATCTCATCGGTCGTGCCCTCGCCCCACACGACATACTGCGGTTCGGCCGGCACGCCGGGGAGTTTGCCCCGCAGTGATTGATCATGAGTACAGGTGACCTTGACCCGGTCCCCGGCCTGCAGCTGCAACGGCTGGGCCAAGGGCACGGCGCCCTGCTGATCGAAGTCGTAGTTGGCTACGTCCAGAACCCGTGTCGAATTGGGCGTGTCCGGATTGACATCGACCTGGATCGAACGCCCGAGCTTGTGCATGTGCCCAGCGACGGCGAACAGCGTCATGGGTTCACTGATCGTGCGAGTGCAGGAAGTCGTGGGGCCCAGCGGCGGATGGGTGAAGTCCTGGCCACAGATCAGGTGCATTCCGGCGATCAACCGACTCGAGTCATTACCGAATCGGGTCACCACGCTGGTTATCGCCGCGTCCCTGCTGCATTTGGGACCGGTCTGTCCCGGCAGGCACGGCAATTCCACCGGAGCGACCAGCAGCGAAGTGACGATCGGCTTCAACTGCTGTCCTGGTTCGGCAAGCCGGACCCGGACGATCGTGTTGTCCGGCGTGCTGGCCTTCCGGGTGTTGTAGTGCATCTGCAGCACCACTTTGCCACCGGCGGGGATCGACACTCCGTAGCCGGCCGGGGTGCTTGTCGGCCCACCACCCGGGGCCCATGCCGCCAGCCAGTCGGAGTTATCCAGATATTTCATCGGGTTGCCGCTTCGCCCCTGCGGAATCTGGGAACCGCCGAAACATTCGTAGCCCTCGCCCGGGTCCTTGGCGTCCAGGGCCTCCGCCGCCGCCACCTGATCCGGGTTGACGCGATAGAGGATCGCGTGATGCGTGACGTCCTTGTTGCCGGGAACCACCTCGAACCCGGTCGCGGACCCGCTGGCCCCGCTGGGAAGATCCAGCACGAAACAGCGATAGTCGTCGGTGCCGCCATTCGGTGGCGCCGGTGTGTAGTTGCCCCCCGGCAGGGTGAGCGTCACTATCTGCTCGCCCGGGCGCGACACCATCGCCACCGGTGTGGTGTTGGTGGTTCGCTGCGGCACCGAGCTAGCGACGGGGTGCTCGGCCGAGTGTGGGGAGCCGCCGAGGAACTGCGATCCGACGGTCGCCCCCGCGCCGACCACCAGGATCGCACCCGCGGCTACAGCGGCAATGGTCGCGCGCGGTTTGATGGCCATGGTGGCAAGGGTAACCCGCCTCGCCGGTCGCGGCCCGTTCGCCCATGGGTCACGCCGATGATGCCCTACGGAGGGTCAGGGGTCATGATGTACTCATGTCCGAAGACGACGACATCGAGAAACTGCTGCGTGAAGTTGAAGCTGTCACGAACAGCAAACCGAACGCCACCATCGGCGAGCCGGTCGCAGGTGGCGAAGTTGCCAAGCCGGCCACGAAGGACGCCGCCGCCTCCGGTTCCTCCGGCCCCGGGGGCGCCACTATCGCGCTGATAGCCGGTGGCATCGGTGGGCTGCTCGTGATGCTGCTCTTCGGGATTCTGCCGTTGATCAATGTCGGTTCCATCAGCACGATCGCGGCCGGGGCCGTCGGTGGCGTGTGCGGCTACGGCGTCGTCCGGCTGTCGAAACGGGGCGGACGCGGCGACAAGTCCTGAACGGGTCAGTCGCGCAGACCGTCGGGGTTGATGTTCCAGCCCGCGATGACCGGCTGCACCCGCTCGTGACCGAGCACGCTGATGCCACCGGCGTCCAACTGGAACAACCGACCCCAATCGGCAGTGAGACCCAGGAACTGCGCCGTCAGGATCCGCAGCACGTGGCCGTGCGCCACGAGGGCGACGTTCCGACCCTCCTCGATGGTTGGTCGTGCTCGGTCCAGCACGGCTTGGCACCGAACCGCCACCTCCGAGGGAGTCTCCCCGTTGGGTATCGGATTGTTCCAGATCACCCAGTCCGGGTCGGACTTGTCCCGACGGATCTCGGCTGTGGTCCGGCCCTCGTAGACGCCGTAGTTCCACTCGAGCAGGTCGTCGGTGTAGTCATCAGGGGTCAGGCCCGCCAGCGCCGCCGTATCGCGGGCCCGCAGCATCGGGGAGCACAGTACGAGCCCGAATGTCACCCGGGCGAGCATCGGGGCGACCTCCGAGGCACGACGACGGCCATTCTCCGTTAGCGGTATGTCTGTCCGCCCGGTGTGTTGACCGGACAGGCTCCACTGGGTCTCGCCGTGCCGCAGCAGATAGTACTTCCCAAGAGTCATGCCGCAACCCTGCCAGCCGCGCCCCGCCTTCGCCCGGTGAATCGCGCCTTCGGATGCCTGACCGAGGAGGAGGGAACCCCGCGTGGTGGCCCCGCTAGCCTGTGACCGAGTAGCAAGCGATGGCGGCCGCCGCCGCCACGTTCAGCGAGTCGATGGACCCGGCCATCGGAATCCTCAGCCACGTATCCACCGCCGCAAGGGCGTCGGGGCTGAGGCCGTCGCCTTCGGTGCCGAGCAGGAGCGCCACCTTTCCGCCGGGTGACCGCCGCCAGGTCCTGATGTTCTCCGCACCCGGATCGGGGGTGAGCCCGAGCACCTCGAAGCCGTTGTCGGCCAATGTCGACAGCGCCTGCGGCCAGGGTTCCGCCCGCGCCCAGGGCAGGGTTAGCACCGCCGCCATCGACGTCTTCACCGATCGCCGATAGTACGGATCGGCGCACCGCGGCGAGATCAGGATGCCGCCCATTCCCAGAGCCGCCGCCGAACGCATCACAAGTCCGACATTGGTGTGATCGACAAGGTCCTCCAACACGACCAACTCCGAGACGTTGGACATGACCTCGGCCATACTGCGGTCGGGGGCGCGTTCGAAGGCCGCCAGCGCGCCCCGATGCAGCCGAAAACCGACCACCTGGCGAAGAACCGACTCATCCGCCACCAGCACGTCAGCGCCGGCCGCCGTCAGCGGCTCGAGCAGGTGCGGGAGCCACTTCTCCGTGGTCAGGGCGCTACGAGGGCGATAGCCCGCAGCAAGGGCCCGAAGGATGACTTTTGTGCCTTCGGCGAGGAACAGCCCCTGCTTGGGTTCCATCACGGTGCGCCAGCCGACGTCGGTCAGATTCCGATAGTCGGCCACTCGGGGATCGTCAGGACC
>CAYMPK010000207.1:0-4811 GCA_964392145.1 uncultured Actinomycetes bacterium
CAGAAGGACGGTGCCCGCCGGATCGTGGACATCGCCGAAGTCGTGGGCATGGAGGGCGAGGTCGTCACGCTGCAATCCCTGTTTCGCGTCGATCCCGATTCGGCCGACCCAGCAGCCCTGCTGGCCACCGGCTTCGAACCCAGGTTCTGGCCTCGAATAGCCCATCTGGCGCCGCAGTGGCTGCCCTCGAACCAGGTTCGATGAGACTGATGGTTTCGTCGGGTTGGCGACGAAGGCTGACCTCGATGTCACGTCGACAGGCGTCCTCGGGTCGCAGTCGAACTCCGCCGACCGAGGGCCCGACGAGTTGGGCGGTGCTCATCGACGACATCGCCTGGGCACACCTGGGCAGTGCCTTGCTGCCGCGGCCCGGGAACTGGCGCAGGATCCTGCGTTGGGTCCCTGTGCTGGCCGCCGGGATCGGCTGGCTCCTCGCGGGTGCGGTGGGGGTGGTCATGCTCCCGATCGTCGGTCTCGTCGGCCTCCGGATCGGATGGCGGTACGTCGACGCCCGGCATCGGCGCGAGTGCCTGGCCGCCCTGCCCGACGCGCTGACCCTGATCGCTTCCGCACTGGCGGCGGGGCACAGCCTCGGGCAGGCCGTGACCACCGCAGTCCGCGCCGGTGGTCCGTTGGCAGGTGAGTTGGCACGGGTCGAGGCCAGGATCACCCTCGGCGAATCCGCCCCGGATGCACTCACCTTGGCGGCGGATCGCCTGGACAGTGAGGAACTGCGTTGGGTAGTGGTCGCCATCCGTATCAACGCCCGGATCGGTGGCGATCTCGCAACCTTGCTGACAACCATCGCCGCGACGCTGCGGGAGCGCGAGACATTGCATCGAACCGCGCGCGTCCTCTCGGCCGAAGGTCGCCTCTCGGCCTGGGTCTTGGGCGCACTGCCGATCGGTTTCGTGGCACTGCTACTGGTGCTGCGACCCGAGCACCTGGCTCCGCTGGTGTCCGACATCCGTGGTCTGATGCTGGTCCTCGCGGCCTGCACGCTGTTCATCACAGGCGTGCTGTGGTTACGGCGCGCCGTGGCCCTGGAGATCTGATGCTGCGCAACTACCGATCGCGGGTTAATGCATCTCGCGCCAGGCCGATCCCAGACGCGCCGCGCACCACGGCCGGCACACCCGACAACGTCACCGCCGGTGCGGGTGTGACCGCCACCGGCCTGTCGTGTCGCAGCACGCGGAACGGCGTTCTGGCCGGGCTCGCCGGTGCCGTCACGCTGATCCTCGGACTCAGCCTCGGAGTGCCACCCGGGCGGGTAACACTCCTGGCCGCCGTCTGCTCGGCGGCGGTGGCCTTCATGCCCCGCTACCTCGCCATGCGGCGGAAGACCGAGCGACTGCGCGCGATCGACCGGGACTTCCCCGAAACGCTGGACCTGCTGTGCATCTGCGTCGAGGCCGGACTCGGGCTACAGGCAGGGCTCAACCAGGTCGCGGAGAATACCGACGGGCTGCTCGCGCAGGAGTGGCGCCGGGTGCTCAATGACGTGCGGCTGGGGGCGTCATTGTCCCGTTCACTGACATCTCTCGCCGATCGCTGCCCCACCCCGGCGGTGCGACACTTCGTGGCCGCCGTCAATCAAGCATCCGAGTTGGGGTTGTCGATGGTGCCGGTGCTGCGCGCGCAGGCCGCGCACGCCAGGGAGGGCCGACGGCTCAGCATCTCCGAGCAGGCCCACAAGATACCCATCAAGGTGCTCTTCCCCCTGATCCTCTGCCTGCTACCGGCACTGATGATCGTCGTCGTCGGACCCGCAGGGCTCGCCATCGTCGACCAGCTCCACGCAACCTGAGGTTGCCCAACCCCTGGTGTCAGCGGTCACGACATGACACGCTCTGGCCATGACCACTTGGCAGTCACGGGCCGGTAGCGAGCGCTCCCTGCGGACGCTCGGTCTGCTGCTGCGGCTCGGAGCGGTCGTGCTCGGTCTCGTGGTGGCCGGCCTGCAGGGGAACTTCGCCCGCTACCTCCCGCTCGCGCTCGGCTTGGCCCTGCTCGCCTGGCTCGCAGAGTGGGATTGGGGCTCTCGTGAGTTCGCGCGCTGGGTACCGATCATCGAACTCGGGGTCGCCGGACTGCTGCTGGGCCTGCCAACAACCCTGCCCACCGCTTTCCTCCCTTATCTCCTCACCGCGTCAGCGGCCTCGGCGGCACGGGTGGGGCTGTATCGCGGCTTTGCGGCCCTCGGTGTGGCGGCCATCGCGCTGGTCGCGTCGCACGGGATCCGGTCCGGCATGGATCGGGAGTCTGCCCTTCAACTGACCGAATGGCTCCTGCTCTCCGCACTCGGTGTGTTCACCGGCAGTTGGGCGCGCTCCTGGGAACGGCAGGGCAGCCGATCGCCGAACAAGTACCAGGCGGCCAACATCCTGTTGACGCAGTTGCGCGATGTCACCCGGGAGCTACCCACCGGACTCGACGAGGTGACCGCCGGCGACACCGTTCTCGAACTCATCCGCAAGGAGGTGCCCTTCGAGACGGCGACCCTGCTGCGCACCGAACTGAACGGTCCGCCCCAGCCACTGGCCGTCGCCGGAGCAGACACGCCCGGCTGGTATCCGGATCGGGAGTCCTGGCTGTTCCGCCGCGTCGATGAGACCCAGGAACCGGCACAGGCGATGGTGTGGGTGGATCCCGACACCGGCACTAACCCCGCCGGCCAACATCGTGCGTTCCGCGCCCTGATGCCCATGTGGTTGGGGAACGCACGAATCGGTCTGGTGGCCATGCAGCGCAGCACACCGTGGACCGAGGACCAGTTGGAGCGGGTCCAGGACATCGTCTCCGAGTCAGCCCTCATGCTGGACACGGCATTCGTCTTCAGCGACATCCGCTCGCTGGCCACGACCGAGGAACGCCGACGCCTAGCCCGCGAGATCCACGACGGTATCGCGCAGGAACTCGCAGGGCTGGCCTACGTGATGGACGACATCGCGGCCCGTGAGAGTGACCCGCTGCTGGAGAAGGACCTGCTTGCGGTCAGGGAGGAGATGAGCCGGGTCGTGTCGGAATTGCGATTGAGCATCTTCGAGTTGCGCACCGTGGTCAAGCCTGGCGCGGGTCTCGGAGCCACGGTCTCCGACTATGTGCGCCAGGTCGGTTCCCGAGCCGGCATGAGCGTGCACCTCAGCCTCGACGAGGAGGCCGCCAGATTGCCCGCCGACGTCGAGGTGGAGATCCTGCGGATCGTGCAGGAGGCCGTCACAAATGCCCGACGACAGTCCCGCGCGAAGAATCTGTGGGTCACGCTCCGAACATTCCCCCCTGGGGCGTCGGTCCGGGTGGCCGACGATGGCGAAGGCATCATCGACCGACGCAAGGACAGCTACGGCATGGAGATCATGCGCGAGCGCGCGGCGCGCATCGGCGGACGGCTCGACGTCCGCAGCAGGGTCGGCGGCGGCACCGTGATCGATCTGATCCTGGGAGAGCCAGTAAGCCAAGAAGCCCCCACGGAACTCAAGACACGGGCATGATGCGAAGCATGGGTATCCGGTTGGAGGCGACGTGAAGACGACGGTACTTCTGGTCGACGATCACGAGTTGATCCGGCAGGGCCTCCGCCGGGCCTTCGAACGCCAGGACGACTTCGAAGTGGTGGGGGAAGCGGGTTCGGTCTCGGAGGCTTCCCGGCTGATCGGACTTCTGTCACCCGACGTGGTGATCTTCGACGTTCGACTGCCGGACGGATCGGGCTTGGAGGCCGCAGCCAAGGCCCGTGCCGTCGACGCCGATCTGGGCATCGTCATCCTCACGATGTACGCCGGGGATGAGCAGTTGTTCGAAGCACTCGACGCCGGTGCCTCCGCTTTCGTCCCCAAGAACGCTCCCACCGACGAGGTGGTCGAGGCCGCGCGGCACGCAGCGTCGATGCCCGGGTCGTTCAGCGCCCGCGATCTGGCTGAGGCCCTGCGCCGACGCATGACGCCGCAGGGCCCCCAACTCAGTCCGCGCGAGCGGGAGGTACTCGATCTACTGGCCGACGGTCTCTCCGTGAGCCTCATCTCGCAGCGGTTGTTCATCAGCGAGAGCACGACGAAGACACACATCTCGAAGTTGTATGACAAGCTCGGCGCCGCAAATCGCGCCCAGGCGTTGATGACCGCTCTGCGACTGGGGTTACTGAAGGACCGACAGGCACCGCAGGCTTGATTCCCTCCGAGACCTTCCCGCGGGGCGCTGTGGACAACGAGCGATCCGCACAGCTCCGAACTTCCTAGGCTTGGTGATGGCCGCAGAGCGCGGTCGCGGCGTCGGCTGCCGATGCCGCCTTACCTACAGGGGGATGGATAGATGAGAAGTGCCAACCGGTTCGCACTCCAAGATGCGGATCTGCCCGGTGCGGGTGCCACGATCGTTGTGCTGGCCGAACGTCGCCGCGGACAAGGCGTCTGCCACAGCAGGGCCCTGACCAAGGGCCTGCGCGACGGGGCCGTTTCAACGCGCGGTTGCCGACAACCCCGACAACTGTCACGCGACCGCGGCGCCTCTGCCGTCGAGTACGCCCTGCTGATCGCCGGAATCGCGGCAGTGATCATCGTCGCCGTGACGTTCGTCGGGAAGTCGGTCTCGAGCCAGTTCTCAAAGGTCGGCTCGTCCATCTCGACGACCAACTGACCCAGCGGCCCGCGAAGCCCGCGTCCACGGGTCGGCACCGGACCCTCGGACCCATCACGCGCCCCACCCGAAGGAGTTCGCTCCGGCACCCGAGCATCTCCCCCGCCGCACTGGCCGCCGCCGTCGCGGCGGGGGTGGTCCTCACCACCGCAGGGCCTGTCCGCGATGCGGACCTC
>CAYMPK010000208.1:0-4811 GCA_964392145.1 uncultured Actinomycetes bacterium
CCGCTCGGCTTGCCGTTCCCCTGCGCGCTGTTGGCGGGGCGCGACGGCGCCGGCCGCGGCGGCACCCCCAGGAGTCATCATCCGGTTGACCACTGGGATCGTGATCCCCGCCTCGTCAAAGCCCTGCTTGAGTTGTTCCCGCAGCGCGCGGCCCACCGGCAGTTGTTTCTCCGGGGCCGCCTTCGCCACCACCCGCACGAAGACCGCCTCGCCGGAGACGGACTCGACCCCGGCGTACCGCGGAGCGTCCAACAGAGAGCTGTCCAGGGCGGGATCCGCCATCATGTCTTTGCCGACCTGTGAGACCACCGCGCGCACCTGGTCCAGGTCTGTGTCCGCGGCCACCGGGATATCGGCCGTGGCCAACGTCCAACCCTGCGATCGATTGGCCACGGTCAGGATCTCACCGTTGCGGACGTACCAGACCACACCGGTGAGGTCGCGCAACCGGGTCACGCGCAAGGACACGTCCTCCACCGTCCCCAGCACACCCGAGATGTCCACCAGGTCGCCGACGCCGTATTGGTCCTCGACGACGATGAAGATGCCCGCGAGGTAATCCTTCACAAGGCCCTGTGCTCCGAAACCCAGCGCAACGCCGAGAACGCTGGCGCTGGCAAGGAGCGGGACGATGTTGATGCCGAATAGGGGAAGGGCCATCAGCACGGCACAGCAGACCACGAACGCTGTGACGGCGCTGCGCAACAGGGCCCCAATCGCCTCAGCTCGTTGGCGGCGGCGTTGGCCGAGCAGGACATCGGTCAGTTCACCCGTGTCCACGGCCCGGCGTGGCGTCTCCCGTTCGGTCACGGCGGCGCGGGCGATCAGTCGCTCGACGCCCTTGTTGATGAGACGGTGACAAATGAAGATGATCGCCACCGACACCGCCACGATGATCAGTAGTTGCAGCGGGATACCCACGAACCACTTGGTCACCGAATGCCATACGCCTGTGTCACTCGAGGATGGTTCCGCAGGGGGCGTCGACGCGGCCAGCGTCGGGGCGAGTCGCAGTGCTCCCTGATGCATGAGTTCGGCGAGCACGGTAGCGCCCCTTCCTGATCAGTCCTGACCGATCCTAGGACCCCTACGTCGAACCCTGGGCAGTTCCCGGTGCGAACGGCCATCATGTTCGTGTTTCACCGCAGTAGCCTAAGTACTCCGCGGCGAAGCGAGCGCCCGGCTCTGGTTCACGTACGCACGCGTGGGTCAGACGAGACGATGGTTCCACTGTGGAGGTCGAAGTGTCCGATCCGATCCGGGGCAACGCCGATGGCGATCCGCACGTCGTGACCCCGCAGTCCGGGAATGCCGACCGCGATGTCTTCGGCAAGGCCCCCTCCGCGCGAAGCATGACCGCATATATCAAGCCGACCCTCTATGTGATCCTGGTCGTCTACGTCGTCCTGTTCTTCCTGCTGAATCGTCAGCAGGTTCCTGTCAACTTCCTCTTCTTCTCGGCCAACGCACCCTTGATCGTCGCGCTGCTCATCGCCCACATCATCGGGATCGTGGTCGGCGGTGGGGCTCTGATCATCAAGGGCCGCCGGGACCGCAAGCGTGGGGACCACTGAGCCCACCTTGACAGGGTGATCTGCCCTCCCTGCCACCGGGAAAGAAGAGCTGGCCAGCCCATAGGATGAGGGGTATGGCAGACCTGCATGACCTATCGGCACTGGAGCAGGGAGCAGCGATTCGCTCCGGCGAAACCTCGGCGGTCGAGCTGACCGAACACTATCTCGCGCGTAGTGAGGAGATCGGGGCGGAGGTGGGTGCTTTCGTCCGGTTGACCCCGGATCTGGCTCTGGAGATGGCCGCGGCAGCGGACGCCCGCGTCCTCGCCGGCGACCTGGAGGATGCCTCGCCGTTGCTCGGAGTCGTCTGCCCGGTGAAAGACCTCGACATGGTGGCAGGCGTTCCGACCACCTTCGGCAGTGGGCCAGTTGAACTCACCTTCCCGATGGACAGCAACGTCGTCGCCGCGATGCGCGCCGGTGGGTTGGTCTTCACGGGCAAGACCAATACTCCCGAGTTCGGTTTTCCGTGTTATACCGAGCCCGATGTCGCGCCGCCTGCGCGCACTCCGTGGGATCTGTCGCGCTCTGCGGCCGGCTCCTCGGGTGGCGCCGCCGCGGCAGTGTCATCCGGATTGGCCCCGATCGCGCAGGGCAGCGACGGCGGCGGATCCATCAGACTGCCTTCCTCGGTGTGTGGTTTGGTCGGAATCAAGACGTCCCGCGGCAGGGTCAGCAACGGGCCGCTGGGGGAGCCCGTGGGTGACCTGGCTGTGTACGGTCCGCTGGCCCGCACCGTCCGCGACGCAGCCGCTCTACTCGACATCATGGCCGTGCCGTTCCCGGACGACCCGCGTCCGGCCCCCCCTGAACCCGGAGGTTTCCTGAACGCAGCGGATCGGGACCCGGGCCGATTGCGGATCGGCTACTTCACCGAGCCCGTGGTCGGGGGCACGGCGCCCACCACGGATGTGCTGGAAGCGGTGGCGGACACGGTCGCGCTGCTCACTGACCTGGGCCACGAGCTCGTTCCCACCAAGCCGCCCGTCCCGTCTGAGGTCGTGGCGCAGTTCGAACTCGTGTGGGCGGCTATTGCCGCCGGACTGCCGCTTCCCCCCGAACTCGACCCCGAGCTGCGGCCACTTACCCGCATGCTTCGCGAGAGGGCTCGTCGGGCGGATGCCGGCGAACTCGCAGCCGCTGTCACTGCCATGAATTCGGCCTCCCGCGCTGGTCTGAAGGCCTCTGCCGAGTTCGACGTCGTCCTCTGTCCGACCGCTGCGGCAAAGCCCTTCACAGTCGGCCAGTTGCGAGATGACGATGATCCGGAAGGTGACTTCGAGGCGCAGAAGGAGTGGGCCGCCTACACGGCGATCTACAACGTCACCGGACAACCCGCCATCAACGTGCCCCTGAATTGGAACTCCGAGGGACTTCCGATCGGGGTCCAGTTCGCTGGACGGCCGTACGCGGAAGCGCTGCTTATTTCCCTCGCCGCCCAACTGGAAGGGGCGCGACCGTGGCTGCATCGGCGGCCGACCAGCTGGTAGCGACCGAGTCGGAGCGCGCCCTTCGCGCTCCGGCGATGGTGCCGGTCTTCGACGAACTCGCCAGGCTGGCCAACTCGTACGGCGTCGCCACCGAGTACTTCGATCAGGCGGGCGAACTCAAACAGGTGTCGGCGGTGACGGTCCAGGCGGTGCTGGCCGCCCTCGGAGTCGACGCCTCCACGCCGTCGTCCTGTGCGGCCGCCCTCGAGGAGCGCAGTCTGGACCACTGGCGACGAATGCTGCCCCCGGTCTTCGTGATGCGGCAGCACAACAACGCCGAGACCTGGGTCCACGTGGTCGACGGGGACCCGGTGCGGGTCTGGATGGAGCTCGACGACGGCGGCTACCGCCACGATGTCCATCAACTCGAGAATCCGACCCCACCGAGGCTCGTCGACGGTCGGATGATCGGGGAGGCGAGTTTTCGGATTCCCTCGGACCTGCCACTCGGTTGGCACACTCTTCACGCCGAATCACGAGGCCGGCGCTGCTCCGTCCCGCTGGTGGTGTCACCGGAGCGACTCGTGCTGCCGGCGAGTTTGGAGGAGCGCCACGGGTGGGGCTTTGCTCTGCAGTTGTACGCCATGAGGTCCTCACGGTCGTGGGGGATCGGCGATCTGGCCGATCTGGCCGATCTGACGTCCTGGAGCGGCTACCACCTCGGGGCTGATTTCATCCAGATCAACCCGTTGCACGCTTCCGAGCCGATCGCCCCGATGGCTCCTTCGCCCTATCTGCCGGTCACCCGCCGATTCGTGAACCCGTTGTACATCAGGGTCGAGGACATCCCCGAGTACGCCTACCTCGACGATGAGGACCGGGAACGTATTCATCATCTGGCCGAGGACTTCGAGACGGTCAACACGAGCGACGCCCTGCTGGATCGGGACCGCTCCTGGGCGGCCAAGAAGGAGGCCCTGGAACTCGTTTCCCAGGTGCCGCTGAGCCCGGGGCGGGAAGCGGACTACCAGGCTTTCCTCGCTTCCGAGGGGGAGGGGCTCACCGACTTCGCCACCTGGTGCGCCCTCGTGGAGGTCCACGGACAGGACTTTGAGGATTGGCCGATCGAGCTTCGCGACCCGGACGAGCCGGCGGTCAGGCTGGCCCGACAGAAGCTGGCCGACCGGGTGTCGTTCTACTGCTGGGTGCAGTGGATCGTCGACTCCCAACTCGCCCGATGTCAGGAGATCGCGCTCGCCTCCGGGATGCGGTTGGGAATCATGACCGATCTGGCCGTCGGTGTGCACCCACACGGTGCCGACGCCTGGGCGCTGCAGAGAGTTCTCGCCTCCGGCGCCTGCGTTGGGGCGCCGCCGGACTTGTACAACCAGATGGGGCAGAACTGGTCGCAGCCGCCCTGGCGTCCGGACACCCTCGCCGAGGAAGCCTTCATCCCCTATCGGGACATGCTGCGAACCGTGCTGCGGCACGCCGGGGCCCTCAGGTTGGACCACATTCTGGGCCTGTTCCGGTTGTGGTGGGTTCCCGAGGGCATGCCCGCCTACGCAGGTACCTACGTCAAGTACGACCACGAGGCGCTGTTGAGCATCCTGCTGTTGGAGGCCCACCGAGTCGGTGCCGTGCTGATCGGGGAGGATCTCGGAACCGTCGAACGCTGGGTGCACGAACTCCTCGAGGAGCGGGGAATCCTTGGTACCACGGTGTTGTGGTTCGAACGTACTGACGACGGAGGAATCAGGCCGGCCGAGAATTGGCGCCGCATGTCGATGGTGTCGGTGACTGTTCA
>CAYMPK010000209.1:0-4785 GCA_964392145.1 uncultured Actinomycetes bacterium
GATTCTCAACGAGATCCATCACGTCGGCGACCTTGATGTCGCGAGCTATCGTCACCTGCCGGGTGGTGGCCGACTCGACCTGCCGCTTGAGCGTCACGACGTCGGTCCCCAGCATCATGGCCACGGCCGCGAGTGACGCCGGACCATCGGGCGAATCCGACAACTTCCTGGTGTCGGCGACCACATCCGTGGCGGTCCGGTTGCCGGCGAGGGGTCGGCCCACCTGGTCGAGGATCACCCCGCGAGGCGCGGGGATGACCGCATTCAAGCCGGCACTCGCGGCTGCTCCCTGACGGCCGGTTCCTGTCAATTGCAGGTAGGCAAGCCGACCGAGCAGTGTCACGACGAGCGACAGCAACAGCACTTGCAGGACTATCAGTCGCCACCGCGACTTCGATGTGAGACGGGGTCGCGGCCGGCCCGGCTCACGGACACGACCCTGGGTCGCCGAGGGCTGAGGCCGGACAGGGGGCACCTGATCGATCATCGCGCCACCCCCGGCTGCATTCCCGGAGCTGCACCCTGCCACGTCCTCAGGGCCGGCACCAGCACGAAGGCCAGAGCGGTTCCGAGCACCAGCTGACCCAGGAGATTCCAGCCGAACTGGCCCCAGCCCTGGACCTGCTGCCCCACGGCGAAGGCCACCAACAAGGCCCCCGCTACCCAGAAGGTGCTCAACACGCCCACGTACACACCCCGCGCCCACCAGACGTGCGGCACCCGATCGAACCAGCTCACGGCTGCCAGCCCCAATAGGGTTCCGACCAAGGCATTGGCGCCCAGCGTGCCCGCGGCAGGGGGAAGTAGATCGACCGTGAGACCTGCGGCGAAGCCCAGCACGGCGGCCTCCAGCGGCCGCAGCCGTAGGGCAGCCGCAATCACGACCACCGGCACGAGGCTCAGTGGAATCGCCAGCCGCGACACGACGGCACCCTGCACCAGAGCGGCGACAACGACCGTCGCCACGGCCACCGCCCGCGCGCGCCACCTCATGATGACTCCGACGGCGACGGTTGCGTCGACGGTTCCGTCGGCAGAACCGAACGTTGCCCGGCCGCCCCACCGGCCCTGACCACGCCGACGAGATCCAACGAGGTCAACCCTGCACTGGGCTCAACGACGACCAGACGACCCGAGGCGATATCCCCCCGCAGGGCCGACACCCGACCGATCGGCAGATCGGCCGGGAACGGCCTACCCTCGGCGGAGCCGAAACTAACGACCTCGTCACCGAGCTTGATGTCGGCAGCCGGATCGAGCAGTCGAAGCGTGAGCCCACGCGGGTCACCGGTTCCGGTGAGAACCGCGACCTGGCCGGTCCGCGCCAGGCGGGCCCCTACCGTGCTGGTCGGGGAACTCAGCAACTGCACCGATGCCGAACGTGCGGTGACAGACGTAACCCGTCCCACCAGGCCACCGCCGGTGATGACGGCACGGTCCGGGGTGACGCCCTGCTCGGATCCCACGTCCACCACCACCGAGCCGACCCCCGGCCCGGCGGCCGGGTAGGCGACCACCCGAGCCGGTACGACCTGCAGATCACTGCCGGCCACGGCCCCCAGCAAGGCGTCGAGTTCGGCCAGGCGCGCTTGCGCACGCGGCTGCACCGACGGCGGTTGCTCAGCCGACCAGAGCCGTGCACGCGTGGCTTCGTCTCCGAAATCGGAGACGCCCTGGACCCAGTCGGTCAGCGGTGAGGCCAATGCGCCGGCGGCGTTCTGGAAGGGGGATGCCACCCAGGCGACGGCCGAGCGCAGGGCATCCGGCACCGCGCCACCTCGGACATCGAGCAGGATCGCGGTCAGAGCGACTGCGACCAGGACCGTGACCGTGTTGCGGGTGCGGTGTATCACTGCCGGGGTTCCGCCACGAGTACGTCTTTGAGCACCTCGAACTGCTCCAGGCACAATCCGATCCCCCGCGCCACGCAGCGAAGTGGATCCTCGGCGACTGTCACCGGCATCCCGGTCGCGTGTCGCAGCCGCTCGGGCATCCCCGCCAGTTGAGCGCCGCCGCCTGCGAGCACGATCCCGCGGTTCAAGAGGTCGACCGATAACTCCGGCGGAGTCCGGTCGAGTACCGAACGTACCTCTGCGACGATCCGTTCGATGGGCTCATCGAGTTCGCGCCGCAGCTCCTCCGAGGTGACGACCACGCTGCGGGGCAGACCGCTGACGAGGTCGCGTCCGCTGACTTCCGCGTGGGTGCGGTCGAGTACCGGAAACGCGGAGCCCAGCTGCATCTTCAGTCGCTCCGCGGTCCCATCACCGATCAACACCGAGAACTCGCTCTTCAGGTACGAAACGATCCGGTCATCCAGGGCACCCGCGCCGATGCGCGTCGAGCTGCTCACGACGATCCCACCGGAGGAGATAACTGCGACTTCGGTCGTACCTCCGCCGATGTCCACCACCATCGAGCCAACCGGCTCGTGGACCGGCAGGTCCGCGCCGATCGCAGCGGCCATCGGTTCTTCGATCAGATAGACCTTGCGGGCGCCCGCTGAGTAGCCAGCGTCGCGAACAGCGCGCTGCTCGACGTCGGTGATCCGACTCGGTACGCAGATCAGAAGCCTGGGCCTGGCGAACAGGCCGGAGGTGTGCACCTGCTGGATGAAGTAGCGCAGCATCCGTTCGGTGACGTCGAAGTCGGCGATGACGCCTTGCTGCATCGGTCTGATGACGACGACAGCGTCCGAGGTGCGACCCAGCATCGACTTGGCCCCCGCGCCGACGGCAACGATCTCCTCGGTGCGCCCGTCCAGGGCGACGACGCTGGGTTCGTCCAGCACAAGTCCCACACCGCGCTCGTACACCAAGGTGTTGGCCGTCCCGAGGTCGACGGCCATGTCTCGGCCCAGCATTCCGCTGAGGCGCGATGACAACTGCACCTGGACTAGCCAGCCAGGGCAGGAAAGAAGAGCGCGATCTCGCGAGTAGCGCTCTCTGGAGAGTCCGAACCGTGCACCACGTTCTCCGACAGGACAGTCGCGAGATCCCCGCGAATGGTTCCCGGGGCCGACGCGGCCGGATCGGTGGCCCCCATCATGGTTCGCCATCCGGCGATCGCCTCTCGGCCCTCGATGACGCCTGCAAGCAGCGGCCCGGAGGTGATGAAGTCGACGAGTTCGTCGAAGAAGGGCTTCCCCCGATGTTCGCCGTAGTGTTCTTCGGCGACGGCCCGCTCCAGGGTGCGCAGTTCGAGCGCCACGAGCGTGAACCCTTTGGCCTCGATCCTGCTGACAACTTCGCCCACCAGGCCGCGGGCCACCCCGTCGGGCTTGACGAGGATGAGGGTGCGTTCGGTCATGGGTGGACTCCTGGGTCGTTGCGGCGAAGGCGGGCCTCGGGAACAGCCAGCCCTGCGGAAAGCCTACGAGTCAGGCACCCGAGGGCGCCGACGGGGGTGCGGGCGTCGAGGAGGCCCGCAAGGCATCCGCTGCGTCGGCCTTGCGACCGAAATGGACCGCCGCCCACCACAGGGCCGCGAAGATGCCGCCGAGCAGGAACATGCCCGGCACGACGAAGCCGCAGGCGACCACCAGCACCTGAACCACCCAGCCGAGGGCGATACCGAAACGCCGGGTGACGACCGCGGAGGCGACGATGCACAACACCACCAGGCCGGCGCCGAGCCAGGCAGCCGTAGGCCCATCGGCGGCCTCACCGAGGAAGTAGGCCACCGGAATGAACAGCGCCATCACAAGCGCCTCGAATACGAGCACGCTGGTGCCCAGCACCTTCATCGCAGATCCTCCCCGCGCAGCAGGGCGCGTGCGTCGCCGACGCTCGTCACCGAACCTGTGACGAGCACCCCCGCCATCACATCGTCGACCAACATCCGGTCGGCTGCCTCGACGGCCACCTCCAGGGCGTCGGCCATGTCATCGGCGACGTGCACCTGGTCGATCCCGAACTGGCTCACCGCAGCGGCGGCCAAGTCATCGATGTCCATGGCCCTGGGAGAGGAGTTCACTGTCACCACCACTTCGTCGACAGCGTCGCCGAGCCCCGCGAGGATGCCTCTGGCGTCCTTGTCGGCGAAGACCGCCACGACAGCGACCAGGTAGTCGAAGCCGAACGCCTCCGGCAGGGCCGCGGCCAGGGCGGCGGCCCCAGCCGGGTTGTGCGCGGCGTCCGCGACGATGGTCGGCGACGTCCGCAATACCTCCAGCCGACCGGGCGAGGCGGCCGCAGCGAATCCCGCTTGGACAGTCTCCTCGTTGAGCATCCTGGTGCCGTCGCCGAAGAACCGCTCCACCGCGGCCAATGCCACCGCGGCGTTCTCGGCTTGGTGGACTCCGTGCAGCGGCAGGTAGATGTCCCGGTACTCCCCAGCGAGGCCGGCGATGGTCAGCAGTTGGCCGCCGACCGCCACGACCCGGCCCTCCACGGAGAAGTCCCGACCGAGCCGGAGCAGTTCGGCTCCTTGTTGGTCGGCGGTCGCGGCGATGACCTCTGCAACCGCGAGATCCTGCCGGCCAAGCACGACCGGGGCGTCGCTGGTGATGATTCCAGCCTTCTCCGACGCGATGGCGGCGACGTCAGGGCCCAGGTACTCCATATGGTCCAGACCGATGGGCGTGATCACATCCACGGTCGGCGAGACGACGTTGGTGGCATCCCAGCGACCGCCCATGCCGCACTCGATGATCATCACGTCCACCGGGGCATCGGCGAAGCACGCGAAGGCGATTGCAGTGAGCACCTCGAAGGCGGTCATGGGTGCGTGCGGGTCACGGGCATCGATGAGGCCCAAGTACGGCGCGATGTCCTGGTAGGCGGC
>CAYMPK010000210.1:0-4766 GCA_964392145.1 uncultured Actinomycetes bacterium
AAGCAAGTATTTGGCCGGAAGGGGAGGTGAGCGCGGCAAGGGCCGGGAGTACCAGTCGAAGCGAGATGAAACTGAGGTCGGCCACGGCCAGATCGAACGGGCCACCCACATCGTCGGGTTGAACAGTGCGGATGTCCGTCCCCGAATACTCCACCACCCGAGGATCAGTGGCGACCACTTCAGCGAGTTGCCCGTGCCCCACATCCACCGCCACAACCTGTCGCGCGCCATGCTCCAGCAGTACTTGGGTGAATCCGCCGGTACTGGCGCCGGCGTCCAACGCGCGTGCCCCACGGGGCGTCACCTTCGGAAACGACTTCAGTGCCCCTTCTAGCTTCCCAGCCGCCCTGCCGACATAGTGCGCACGCGGGTCGTCGACCACGATCTCAGAGTCATCCCGGATCTGCGCCGACGGCTTGCTGCTGCTAGCGCCGTCAACCTTCACCGCGCCCGATCGGATCAACTCCCTCGCCCGGTCACGGGAACGCGCCAGCCCCCTCTCCACCAGCGCGACGTCGAGTCTTCGCGAACCAGTCAGGAGCCGTCCTCGTCCGCCAAGGCCGAGTTCAGCCGACCCAACACATCGCGGAAGACCTCGACGCGCTCGCCGACAGGTTGGTCCGCTGCGTCACCGGCCCGCTCGACCGCAGACGCCACCCGAGGATCCTCGACCGAGTCGGCGGAGGCCACCTCAGCTTCTGACTGCTGTGTGTCAGTCGGGTCCGGCGACGCTTCCTCGGAGTCCACGGCCGCGAATGCGCCTGACTGATCCGCGGTGGGGAGCTGGCCGGCTTCGCCAGCCGTGTTCACTTGGCCGCGGAGCGCTTGGCCGGCGCCTTCTTCGCGGGCGCCTTCTTCGCGGCCGTCTTCTTGGCGGGAGCCTTCTTCGCGGCCGTCTTCTTGGCGGGAGCCTTCTTGGCGGCCGTCTTCTTGGCAGGAGCCTTCTTCGCCGGGGCCTTCTTCACGACGACCTTCTTGGCAGGCACGTCGTGAACCGGCGGCTCCTCATGCTGCAGGCCGAGTTTGCGGGCCGCGGTAGTGCTGGCCAGCGTCCGGGCGGAACGGGCAACGGCAGTCGCTGAGTCAGCCGCCGCCGAAGCCTCGCTCGCAGCAGAGTCGATCACGCCGGCAACGGCGTCGGCAGCCCCGCTCACACCCGGCAGGTCCCCGACCTGGGCGATGGCGGCATTGATCTCCGCCTCCAGACGCTCGACATGTGCTCGTACCGCCGCCAACTCTTCCTCGCGCACGAATCCGATCCTGCCGACCGCACGTTCGACCTCGGTACGTACCAGGCCGACCAGAAGTTCCCGGTTCGTCCGGCTCTGCGCCAACAGGTCCTCCGCGATCGTCGCCACCTGCGTGGCCACCTGCTCCGGGGCCTTGCCCCCCGACTCCAAGCTGGACGCCACGACTCCCTGGGCTGACTCGACTGCCTTCGATGCGGTGGCCTCAACAAGTCCCGAGGCCATCTGCAGGTAGCTCTTGACTGCGTCGATCACGACTAACCCTCTCTATACGCCCAGCAGCGGGGACCGTGGGCTGTTGACAACTGGCTATCTGGCGGTCCGACGTCTCCCGCGGACGGGTCGCGTCACAACTGCCGACGAGCAAACACTACTCCCCCATGGTCTACGACGCCTTGAAGTCACGCCCGAGGTTGGCTGCCACACCCCGAGGGTGCCCGCCCTTCATGCGATAACGTCTACCCTGCCCCGGATCGACAAGGATGGAGAGGCGATGGCGTCGCTGGACGAGTGTCATGACGCGCTCGAGGTTTTGGCGGCACGCCTGGCAGCCGTTGACAAGACGAAGCACAAGAAGAACATCCCCGATCGGTCGATGTCGCTGACCCTGCTGGACCACGACGTCGAATTCCGGGGGCGCCTGCACGATGGTGAACTTCGTGACATCGAACGGGTGGAGCCGGGGGGCCCCAAAGCGGACGTTCGGTTGACGATGTCGAGCGACGATCTCATCGCACTCACCAACAAGGAACTGTCCTTCGCCCACGCATGGGCCACCGGCCGGGTACACCTGGATGCCAGCTTCCGGGATCTGTTGCGGCTTCGTTCCTTCGGCTGACCCCGATCGCAGCGAAGGTGCGGCGGGTGGGTCCGGTTCGACACCCGGCGAATGCTGCCCTTCAGCCAGCTGCATCGGTCGGCGTCATTCTGAGTGTGGTCGACGCTCCTGCAGTTCGTCGATGGCATGCGAGCAGTCGACTTCCAGGCCGGCATCCCGAGCCGCCCAGGCCAATGCGGACGCGGCCCGCAGACCGTCAAGCCACCTTCCGGCCGCGGAGGGATCGCTCGACTGTCCTAACTGCCAGGATCCGCCAGTCGTCAGACCTTCCTGATCACCGTCGTCGCCCACCAGGGTCAGGCGCCCATCCTCGATGCTGGCGACCGTCTGCCGGCAGACGCTGGTCATCGCTCCCGCTTCATCCCGGACGACTTCGGCCTTGGTCGACGGTTCCAGCAGCGAGCGCAGATCCAGGCCGAGGTACGTGGGTCGGGATAGTCCCTCGGCTTGGAAGATGTCTGCCACATCCGACACCCCGGTCAGCACGAGCAGACTCGGCAGGTCGCTTCGTCCGGCGCCGAGGATGTCGGTGTCCAGGCGGTCGCCCACCACCAAGGGACTCTGCGCTGCTGTCCGGGCCACCGATTCCAGCATCAGGGGCGGCTCCGGCTTACCCGCCACGGTGGGCTGGACACCGGAGGCCTGTGAGACGACACCGACGAGCAGCCCGTTGCCCGGCGCAATGCCTCCCTCAACGGGAATGGTGACGTCAGCGTTGGTCGCGACGAAGACGGCTCCCGCCCGCAGGGCGAACGTCGCCTCCGCAAGCCTGCGCCACGTCACGTCAGGGAAGAACCCCTGGATGACGGCCGCCGGTTGCTCGGACGCCGACTCCACTGCGACGAAACCTCCGAGTTCGACCTCCTCCCTGAGTCCAGGACCTCCGACGACTAGGACCTTCGCGCCAGCCGGCACGCACTCGTGCAGCACCCGCACGCCTGCCTGGGCGGAGGTCACGATGTCCCGATCGGACAGGTGCAGGCCGAAACCCCGAAGTTGGTCTGCGATCGAGCGTGGCGTCCGGCTGGCGTTATTGGTCACGTAGGCGCAGCGCAGCCCCAGGGTCGTCTGCACGGTCGTCAGCGACTCGACCGCGTGCGGCACCGCGCTCGAGCCGAGGTAGATCACGCCGTCCAGATCGAGCAGGAGCACGTCGAACCGTCCGGCGAGCAGCTCGCTACCGGCAACGCCGCCCGCACCCGGACTATCTACGGCCACGTGTCCGACCCGTCCGCTGTCGTCGGGGAAGCATCGGCAGGACTATCCGGATCCTCTACCTCGCCGACCAACTCAGGCGCCGCCAGAGCAGCTTCGGAGAGGAACTCGACCCCGTCAAACTCGGCCGCCCGATCAGCCGCATCGGTGACGCCGTCCTGGTCGGCCTCGGCGGCCCGTCCAAACCAGATCCCGGCCTCGGATTCGCGCCCGGAGGCCAGAAGGGCCTCAGCGTAGGCGTATTTGATGCGCGCGGAGTCGTCACCCGGACGGCGGCTGGTCAGTAGTTTCGTCTGCAGGATCAGCGTTGCGGCTTCGGGTTGACCCATGTCCATCCGCGCGCCAGCCGCGACGATCCTCATCTCCACCTGACCGGCGGCGTCCAGGCCGGTGGCCTCGCGTGCGATGTCCAGGGCCTTCTCCGGGTGTCCCAGCGCCCGTTCACAGTCGGCGATCAGGGGCAGAGTGTCGTCGCGGCCACTGATCCGTCGGGCGGCACGTAACTCCTTCTGGGCATCCTGGAAGTGCCCTGCATGGTACTGGGCTATTCCCAGTGCTTCGCGAACGATTGCCAGCCGCGGGGCCAACTTCCGAGCGGCGACAGCATGCCGAAGTGCCTCATCCGGATCCTCGGCTAGCAGCACGTAGGCAGCACTCAAGTGCGCCTGAACCTGAGGACCGATGCGTTCGTTCAAGGTGGAGAGTTCGGCGATCACGTCGCGGGGTAGCACCTTGGCTGCCATAACCTCGGACATGAAGGCCTCGTCGAATTCCGGAGTTCGTCGCTCCCGATCCTCCGGCCTTCGATCGCGGCGCTCGCCACCAGCTCTCGCCGACCGATCATTTGGGCGCTCGACACCGCCCCTGGTCGGACGTCCTCCCGATTTCTTCGGCCGTCCTCCCGACCTCGGCCCGGATTTGCTGCTCGATGCTGGCCTGCCGGCCGTGGACGACTTGCCCCCAGACCTGGGCTTGCCACCGGACGCTGGCCTGCCGACCGTGGACGACTTGCCCCCAGACGCCGGCCTGCCGCTCGCGCTGGGATTGTTGCCAGACCTGGGCTTGCCTGCGCGGCCGGACGCCGATATGCCGCCTGGAGAGGTCTTGCTTCCACCGGTGGCCGGTTTGCCCCGACCGGTGCCGCTGCTGGGCTTGGGCGAGCGGCTCGACGACGCCTTACGTCCGGATGGCCGGGCGCCGGAACTGTTGCGGCCGGATCCGGAGCCGCGTCCCGCCCCGGTGCGACCCGACCGGCCGTCGCGCGCGCCTCCGTCAGCCACAAGCTTCTCCTCTTCCGCACGCAGACGTGTTCTGCGTGCCACCTGCGCCACCGCCACTGGCTCGCCCTGCAACCCTAGCCCTCCAGCTGCCGGCTCCAACCCCGGGAAACACTAAGAGCCACCCCTGACGGGATGGCTCTTAGTGAAGAAAAGTCCGGCGGCGTCCTACTCTCCCACCCCGTCCCC
>CAYMPK010000211.1:0-455 GCA_964392145.1 uncultured Actinomycetes bacterium
GGACGACTACCGGGTCATCGCCCAGGAAAGCGACTGGGACTCAGATCACGACAGACTTGCTTGTGGCCCGGTGCTGCACATGTGGGAGGGCTTGGTCCACGTCGAGCCCACGGTCGTGGAGTTCGACTTTGCCTCTGGGGCCTTCCTGATGACGGGAATCTGGCGCAACTCCTATGAGGCGGAGAATCATCTGCGTGCCTTCGGCCGCAGCACTGAGCCTGTTTGCCTATCGCTGACGGGCTACGCGTCGGGGTGGGCCAGCGCCTTCTTCGGCGCTGAGTTGCTGGCCATTGAGAACAGCTGTCAGGCGCAGGGTGAGGACCACTGCACCTTCGAGATCCGGCCCGCGCGCGCCTCCGCCTCGCCGTCGACCCGCACCGCGACGCGATGACCGAGCGCCGACGCCGCGACCGTCGAGGCCGGCAGCGCGAAGAGCGCCCGCAGGGAGCTCACGT
>CAYMPK010000211.1:465-4692 GCA_964392145.1 uncultured Actinomycetes bacterium
TGCCCGGGCAGACAGGTGGCGCGAGGCGCTGACCGCGACGTCGGCGTCGGTTTCGTCGATCCTGGAAGGCCAGGTCGCCGCGCGCACGCAGGAACTCGAAGCGGCCAACACAGTTCTCGCCGCTGCCAGGGACGAGGCGGAGCGGGCGAGCAAGGCCAAGATGCAGTTCCTCGCCAACGTCAGCCACGAACTGCGGACGCCCATGAACGGAGTGCTGGGGGTAGCCGAGTTGTTGGCGGAGTCGGATCTGGACGCCGATCAGCGCCAACTCGTGGACCTGATCATCGAGTCGGGGGGACGCCAAGTGGAGATCATCTCCGACCTCCTGGACTACTCCAAGATCGAGGCGGGCCTGGCCAGCCGAAACGAGCGGGCCTTTGACGTACCGGAGTTCGTCACCACAGTGACGGGCCCCTACCTGGCCCAGGCGCACGTGACCGGGGTTCGAGTCGAATTGCACCTCACGGACTCGATGCCTGGCCGGGTCATTGCCGATCAACTCAAGATCAGTCAGGTCCTTACCAACCTGCTCAACAACGCAGTGAAGTTCACGCCCGAGGGCGGTCGGGTGTCGGTGACGGTATCCGGCGGCGTCGAGGAATTGAGGGTGTCAGTCGCAGATACCGGCATCGGGATGTCCGCTGATCAGGTCGATCGGGTGTTCGCCCCGTTCGCCCAAGCCGACGAATCCATCACGCGCAGATTCGGTGGCACCGGGCTCGGACTCGCGATCTGTGAGGAACTCGTCCGCATCCTCAACGGCCGGTTGGAGGTGGAGAGTGCCCTGGGCAAGGGCTCCAGGTTCGATTTGTCCTTACCGGTTCGAACCGTCCCGGACCTGCGGCTCCGCGAGACCAACGCCTTGCCCGAGGACGTCGAAGCGGACACAGATGCGCGGCCGTTGGCCGTGTTGGTCGCGGAGGACAACAGCGTCAACTCCATGGTGCTATCGGCGATGCTCAAGCGGATGCACTGCCAGGTGCTGGTGGCCGCCGATGGCGAGAAGGCCTTGCAGGCGTACGACGGTGATAGGTACGGGTTGGTCTTGCTCGACTTGCACATGCCGGTGCTGGGCGGGATGCAGGTCCTAGCGGGAATCCTGGCGAGGCAGGCCGTTGCCGGAGACGCGGGGCCGCCCGTCGTCGCCCTGACCGCTGACGCCTACCAGGAGACCAGGGAGGCGTGCGCAGCCGCCGGGTTCTCGGACTTCGTCACGAAACCTGTGTCCAAGGCTGAAGTTGCCCGGATCGTGGCCGATGCGCGGGCGCGGCCCGCGCCATGATCCCTGCGGGATCTTTGCAGTCGCCTTGAGCCTGCCTTGAAACGCAGCCGTCAGTCTTCGGTTCATGAACAAACTGACAGGTGATGCAGCTGCGGCGAACTCGACACGGCAGTCACGCTTTGGTCGTGGGATTGTCGTGGGCTCATGCACGGTTGCGCTCTTGGCTGGAACTGCGGTGGCAGCCCTGCCTGCTGCAGCCGCAGTTCCAGCAGCAGCCGCGGTGGCAGCCCCAGGCGGACTGAAGGTTGCCCGCACCGGGGACGACCAGAACACACTTGCAATCACCTGGAAGGCGGCCCAGGGCGCGCAGAGGTACACCGTGTCGGTGTTCGATGGGGCCACGCAGCGGTCGTACTTGGTTCCTGCCAACGCCACCGCTTTCACTTTCAAGGGCTCGGGCAACTGCACCCGATACCGCGTGATCGTGACGGCTGTGGCTGCCGATGGCGCCACGGCAGCATCGAACCCGTTCCTGGTCTCTTCCCTTGGCCCGGGCGGGCTGCGCAATCTGAAGTCAGAGCGCACTGACAATGGCACGACGGCGATGTTCGCCTGGGAAGCTCCGGCTGACACGGCCGGCACAGCTCCGGTGTCCAGCTACAAGGTGCAGATTCGATCAATGGCCACAGGCAAGATCGTGGTGGAGCGAGATTCGTCAGATACCAAGGAGGTGCTCGCCGGGCTTGAGCCAGATCGTGCCTACGCGGCGACCATCACTCCGACGAATCGCTGGGGCGGATGCGCCACGACCAAGGCGCTACTCAACGGGCCCAGGCCGTCATCCCCCGCGATCGAATCCGGTCGCGATGCGGCATCCCCTGCGCGCATTACCGTAGCCTGGAATGCCCCTGCATGGACGGGCTACGGACCCATCACCGGCTACGAGCTGGGATATCGGTCGCCATCGATGAAGGCCCCGGTGTGGGTGCCTGCCGGAGCCGATGCCCGGAGCATGGACTTGAAGTTGGACCCGAACACCCGCTGGAGCTTCTGGATTCGGGCAGTCAACGGCAAGGCATACGGGTCCTTGAGCAAGGAGTCGGTGATCGAGCGCCTGGGTGCCCCTGGCGTCCCGGCTGTGGATCCAAGCGTGAAGGTGTCCGACAATGGCGACGGCGTCGTGTCGGTCGCGTTCACCGGGCCGGTGGGTTCCAGTGCCGTATACCCGAAAATGGATGTGGCGATCGAGCCGACCATGGGCGGTAACGGTTTCAGCGAGAAGCAGGAAGTGTTCAACCGCACCGGTCAGTACATCTTCGACTCGGTGCCGTGCGGAGTTTTCACGGTGACGGTGACCGGACACGGAGCAGCAACCTCCAAGGAATTCGCCCGCAGCATCGTCAACCGGTGCAACACCGGAGCGATCACGGCCAACTTGTGGAAGTTGGTCTACGGTCGGGCCGCGATTGCCGGCAACCAGGTCAACATGACCTACGGGAACGAGGCTCGCGTCGTGTCCACGGTCGACCGTGCATCCCAGGACATGGTGTTCACCACCGATGCCACGCTGCAGAGCGGGTGGGGCTACGGCATCTGGACCAGGGCGAGCCTCGTCAACGGTGCCGCGATGAGTGGCTACTCGTTCCAGTTCGACCCGGGCTACCAGAACGTGGACGCCAAGTTCGGCAAGGCGCTCCTGATGCGGGTGTGGCAGGACGGCCGCGAGTGTGGCAACCCGATCGCCAAGGTGCAGTGGCCGGCCGGTCTGGAGGTCAACAAGACCAACCGTGTCGTGGTCGTGGCCAAGGGTGACAGTCTGTATGCGACCATCGGCGGGAAGCGGATGTTCGATGTGCCCAGCCTGGACAAGGCCCTTGCGAGCAGCGGCTGCAATATGAAGGCCCCCACCGGTAGCCAGGTCGGCTTCCGCACCTGGAGCGCCGACGGCAAGGCGTCCTTCTCGGACACCACTATCAACTAACAACGCGCTTGGCTCCTGCAGCAGGAGCAAGCAGCAACAATGCGCCGGCGCCGCGGACCTCCCGCGACGCCGGCGCATTCACGTCGATTGACTCAACGGTGGAGCCCCGTGCAGGTGGTCGGAGCCACGCCTCATCAGGGTTTGAACTGGGCTTGAACTGTGCTTGAAGCTCCGAGTTCACCATGGATGCAGGTTTCCGCGAGGGGGTTCGACTAGGGCCGATGAAGAGGGGATGCACATGTCGATTGCTCCAGGCCCGGAGTCGTGGTGGCAGTCTTTCATGCTCAACCACACGGTGGGAGCGATCGGCGTCGCCTGCGCCGTCAATGCAGTGCTGGTGAGCTTCGTTGTGACGGCGATCGCTGTCCGATGACCGGTGGCCCCCGAACCAACGAAGAGAGTAGTTTCGAAGTGTTATGGATGACAACACCGAAGCCACCGACGCGCGAAGTGCTCCCGCGGCATCGGAAACCCGCGAGAGGTCCCGCATTTCCGTCGGGATCGGCCTCGTGTGGAAGGTGATGCTGGTCTGCGCGGCGATCTGCATGCCCGTAGCAGGCGTCCTCATTGCACTGGGCCAGAAGACGATGTCCGACCTGATCGCCACGGCCGGATTCACACTAGGTGTGCTTGCTGTGCCGGTTGGCCTGCTGTCCCTACGTGGCGAACGAGACCCTGAGTCAGCAACAGTGCTGGAGTTGGAGAAGACCCCGTGAAGATTTCGATGATCGTGCCGACCAAGAACTCCGAGCGGACTCTGGCATCCTGCCTGGAGTCGTTGCGCCGCCAGCACGGGTGTGAGGTCGAAGTGGTGGTGGTGGACAACAGTTCCTCGGATGACACCCCGGCCATCGCCGCACGACTCGCTGACCTCGTCATCAACGCAGGTCCGGAGCGATCCGCCCAGCGCAACCGTGGCGCGGAGACCTCGACCGGTGACGTGGTGTTCTTCATCGACTCCGATATGGTCCTGGAGCCCACGGTCTGCTCAGACATAGCGCGGGTCTTCGACGAACGACCCGAG
>CAYMPK010000212.1:0-4195 GCA_964392145.1 uncultured Actinomycetes bacterium
CCACACGATCAGCTTTGCCAGTAGAGGATCGTAGAACGGCGTCACCGTGTTGCCGACGCGGTAGCCCGCGTCCACCCGAATGCCCTCCCCCTCGGGCTCCTGCCATTCGCTGATCGTTCCAGGCCCGGGGAGGAAGCGTTTGGGATCCTCCGCGTACACCCGAAATTCGATGGCATGTCCGCGAGATTCCGGCGGAGTCCCACCGAACGTCGGGGGCTCACCGTCGGCGATCCGCAACTGCTCCTCGACCAGGTCGAGGCCGAGTACGGCCTCTGTCACAGGGTGTTCCACCTGCAGTCTGGTGTTCATCTCCAGGAAGTAGACCCGCCCGGTGTCAGTGTCCAACAACAACTCCACGGTCCCGGCATTGCGATAGCCGACTGCCTCTCCGGCAGCAACCGCGATCGCCTTCAATCGGGCTCGCAACTCGCTGTCGACGGCGGCAGAGGGCGACTCCTCGGCCACCTTCTGATGGCGTCGCTGGACACTGCATTCGCGTTCACCCAGCGCCACCACCGTGCCATCGGCGAGTCCGAGGATCTGGACTTCGATGTGCCGCGCGGACGCGACGAAGCGCTCCAATAGGATCGACGGACTCGAGAAGAACCTCTCCGCTCGCGACCTGGCAGTCTCGAACGCCGACCGAAACTCGTTCTCGTCCGCGGCGGCGGCCATTCCGATGCCTCCACCGCCGGCGGCGGCCTTGACCATCACCGGATAACCGATTCTCGCGGCCTCGGCCACAGCGGCCTCAACGTCTGCCACTGGCTCCGCGGTTCCCGGCGCCACCGGCACGCCCGCTGCCGCCATGGTGGCCCGAGCATCGATCTTGTCGCTCATCGCGACCATCGCCTCCGGTCCGGGACCTACCCAGGTGAGTCCGGCCTCGGCAACCCGAGTGGCGAAGTCGGGGCTCTCGGAGAGGAAGCCGTAGCCAGGGTGGAGGGCATCTGCACCTGTGGTCGCCGCGACCTCGAGGAGTTTGTCGACGTTCAGGTAGGAATCGGCCGGAGCCGCGGCACCCAGCAGCACCGCCTCATCGGCGAGGTCAACGAATGGCAGCTCAGCATCCGCCTCGGAGTACACCGCCACGGTGGCTATTCCCAGCCGTTGGGCGGTTCGGATCACCCGGGCAGCGATCTCACCACGATTGGCCACCAGTAGTTTCTGCACGCTCATCACTCCCGTCGGGTTGCTCCGCGCACTCTAGCCCGCCGCCGGCGGGGCACCGCGCCCCGGTCACGCATGGCTGTGCCACCATGAAGGCACGTTCAACGAGAGGAAAGCATGAGCAAGCGCGGACGCAAGAAGAAGGCCCGTAAGAAGAGCAAGGCGAACCACGGTCGTCGCCCCAACTCCTGACGATCATCGGTCCAGCGGTCGCTGGACCACACGAAACGGCCCGCCCACTGAACGTCAGTGGCGGGCCGTCGTCAATATCGCGGCGGGCGGTTGGATCGTGCCACTTCCTCGTTGCCGACGAACGTGTTCAGTCCCGACGGATCTGTGCGCGCAGCGTCGTCTGTTCGATCCCGTAGCCGTCGGTCTCCAGCCGGATTCGCGAGATGCTCATCTGCACCCGCGTTCGCACCTCTTCGGGTACCGAATCACACCCGCACTTGCGCTGTACCAACATCTTCAACGCCAGCTCCTGCTCGTAGGCGCGGCGGCAGGTTCCGCAGGTCAGCAGGTGCGACGCGATGCCATCGCAATCGGCCGGTCCCAGTTCGTTGTCGATGAAGGCGTCGATGTGGGATTGGGCCGTCGCGCACAGGTACGCCGGATCCATCGGGTTCACGACGACCCACCCCTCCCGCTGGACTCGGCACCATCATCGGTCAGCATATCCGCCGATCCATCGCCCGATGGGGTCACTTCGCGGGGAAGGTACCCATAGTCACGGGCATGATCCTCAAGTAGGGCGCGCAACTGTCGTCGGCCCCGGTGCAGTCGGGACATCACGGTGCCGATGGGGGTGCCCATGATGTCCGCGATCTCCTGGTATCGGAGACCTTCGACGTCGGCGAGCAGGACCGCCTCCCGGTAATCCTCGGAGAGCTGCTCCAAAGCCTCGACGACCACCTGTTCGGGCAGGTCCTCGAGCACCTCCGTCTCCACCGAGCGCAGACCCGACGCAGTGTGGGATTCGGCCCGGTGCATCTGCCAGTCCTCGACGACATCGGTGTCCGCCAGCAGCGGTTGCCGCTGCTTCTTGCGGTAGTCGTTGATGAAGGCGTTGTTCTGGATCTTGAACATCCATGCCTTGAGGTTCGTCCCAGGCTTGTACTGGTGGAAGCTCTTGAATGCCCGCTCGAAGGTCGCCTGTACCAGGTCGGCCGCATCCTCCGAGTTCCTGGTGAGCCGCATCGCATTGCCGTACAACGGGCCCATCAACGGGATGACATCCCGGTCGAACCGGGCCCGACGCTCCTCGGGTGTCTCGCTGTCCACATCGACGTCAGCGACATCGGTAGCCACGCTCGGCTCTGACGCCGGCGCACCCTGCGCGTCTTCCTCCACAAGAGATGAGCGTAGCGAGTCCGACCCCGCCGAGGTCGTCACCGCACCCCCACCTTCAGGTGCTACTAGGGCGACGAGCACATGAACCTCCCGAGGTTCTCCGCGCGACAACGCGCAATCGACGTTAGACAGGCCAACCCTGCTAACCGGCTCCGCTATTCCCCGGCAGTCAGACTGGGCGCGACGGCGTCGCCGCTCAGCCTGGCAAGGGATCGAGCAGTTGCGGGCCGTTGTTTCGCACTGAATTCACCAGCGTCGTCACCGGATACGCCGTCATCGCCGCCGCGGAGGCAACAGGATCGAGCAGACTGGCCGGGTCACCACCGAAACCAGGATCGAGCCAGGCGCCACGTTGCTCCGGTGGCACGTGGATCGGCATCCGATCGTGGATCTGGCCGAGGCCGTCCACCGCGTTGGTGGTCAGAACCGTCGCCGTCCACAACCAGGCAGCTGGATCCTCGGGATCCAGTTCGGGATTGCGCCATATCTCGTACAGACCCGCCATGGCGAGCGTCGAACCGTCTGCCGGGTGGATGAAGTACGGCTGCTTCTTCGGCTTCTCCTCACCCTCGACGCGGCTGGTGTGCCACTCATAGAAGCCATCGGCCGGCAGCAGGGCCCGGCGCTTGGCCCATGCCCGGCGGTAGGCGGGTTTGGTGGCTGCCGTCTCGAGCCTGGCGTTGATCATCCTGTTGCCGATCGAGGGATCCTTGGCCCACGACGGCACCAATCCCCACCGCACCTCGGACAGCAGCCGCTCCAGGACGTCGTCGGCCCGTCGATCCACGACCGCATAGACCTTGCTGGTGGGCGCGACGTTGTAGTTGGGTGCCAGAACGTGCTCGGGCGGCTTGGTGACTTCGAACTCCTCAACGAGCGCCGCGGGTTCCTTCGAGGATGCGTACCTACCACACATGGCTAACCAGCCTAAGCCCGCGCGACTACGCTGGCGGGCATGACCATGGATACCGCGCCGGCGTGGCAGGCACCGAGGGCGGTGGGTCCAATCGTCGGCGAAGTCCGGCTCCCTGGTTCGAAGAGTATGACCAACCGAGCCCTGGTGTTGGCCGCTCTGGCGGTCCGGCCGACCGAACTGCGCGGGGCACTCATCGCCAGAGACACCCAACTGATGGTCGACGGCCTGATCTCACTCGGTATCGGCATCGAAACTCAGGGAACCACCGTCAGGATCTCACCGGCACCCTTAGCCGGTGGCGCCTCGGTGGACTGCGGGCTGGCCGGGACGGTCATGCGATTCCTGCCTCCGGTGGCGGCACTGGCCCACGGTCCAGTCAAGTTCGACGGCGATCCCCAAGCCAGGCAGCGACCGATGGCGCCCCTGCTCGCGGCACTGGAGCACCTGGGCGTAGAAGTTCGATCCGACACCGGCGGACTACCTTTCACGCTGGTCGCGACCGGCTCAGTGCGTGGCGATGCGGTCACGATGGATGCCAGCGGTTCCAGTCAGTTCGTCAGCGCCCTGCTACTCGCGGCCGCCCGTTTCGACAACGGTCTGACCTTGCGCCACTGCGGTCCGCCGCTGCCATCACTGCCGCATGTCGATATGACGGTCCGCATGCTGCGCGCGGCTGGTGCGACGGTCGTCACCGACACGAGCGACCCCTCCGACGCGTCCTGGCAGGTGGAGCCGGGTCCGCTGACACCGCCCAGCGGC
>CAYMPK010000212.1:4205-4656 GCA_964392145.1 uncultured Actinomycetes bacterium
CCTGATCTATCGAACGCCGGACCCTTCCTGGCAGCGGCCATGGTCACCGGCGGGCGGGTGACGATCCCCGATTGGCCACTGGACACCAGCCAAGCCGGTGACCGGCTGCGTGGGATCTTCGGCGAGATGGGTGCCGATGTCCAACTCACGTCGACGGGCCTGACGTTGTACGGCCCCGACCGCCCGCGCGGGATCACGATCGACATGTCAGAGGTCGGCGAACTCGTGCCGACTGTGGCCGCGGTCTGCGCCGTTGCCTCAGGCCCCTCCCAGATCACCGGCGTCGGCCACCTACGGGGCCACGAGACCGACCGACTGAAAGCCGTCGTCACCGAATTGTCGCGACTCGGGATAACCGCGGCCGAACTGCCTGACGGGTTGGCCATCTCCCCGGACGCCACTCGAGGCCGCGCAGCCGAGGTACGCAGCTATCACGATCACCGGATGGCGA
>CAYMPK010000213.1:0-4640 GCA_964392145.1 uncultured Actinomycetes bacterium
ACGCATAGCCTCGTTGATGGCGTCCTTGAGCGTCCGCGATCCGGCGGTGACCGGCACCACGGTGGCTCCCAGCAACTCCATCCTGGCCACATTGAGTGCCTGCCGCCGGGTGTCCTCCTCACCCATGTACACGACGCAGTCGAGCCCCATCAGCGCTGCCGCCGTCGCGGTCGCGACGCCGTGCTGGCCGGCGCCGGTCTCTGCGATCACCCGCCGCTTGCCCATCCGCCTGGTGAGCAGGGCTTGACCGAGAACGTTGTTGATCTTGAGCGAACCGGTGTGGTTGAGGTCCTCTCGCTTGAGGTAGATGCTCGCCCCGCCCCGTTCGGCTCCGAACCGAGCGGCCAGGGTCAGTGGGGTCGGACGACCGGCATAGTTGCGCTGAAGGTCGGCGAGTTCGGCAGCGAAACCGGGATCGGCGGTTGCCTCTCTGTAGGCCGCATCGAGTTCGTCCAGCGCCGCGATCAACGCCTCCGGCACGAACCGACCGCCATAGGGGCCGAAGTGCCCGGCCGCGTCTGGCAGCGTCACGGTCTCAGCCACGAGGGTGCTTACAAGCGGGGTGACTGCCTGCGCTGACCAGGTCCTGCACCGACTGCATGGGGTTGCCTCCGATGACCAACGCCTCCCCGACCAGCACCGCGTCGGCTCCGCTGGCCGCATACGACAGCAGATCGTGCGGGCCACGGACGCCGGACTCGGCGACGGTCACCACGTTGGCCGGAACACTGGGCGCGACTCTGGCGAAGGTGTCCCGGTCAACCCGGAGCGTCTTGAGGTTGCGTGCGTTGATGCCGATCAGACGGGCTCCTGCGTCCACCGCGCGAGCGACCTCGGCCTCATCGTGGACCTCGACGAGCGGGGTTAGCCCGATCGACTCGGCACGCTCGATCAACGACACCAGCTGCTGCTGTTCCAAAGCCGCCACGATCAGCAGCGCGAGGTCGGCACCGAACGCCCTCGCCTCCCACAGCTGGTAGCTGGTGACGATGAAGTCCTTCCGCAGAACGGGGACCGTCACCGCGGCCCGGACGGCGGCGAGGTCGGCCAGGCTACCCCCGAAGCGACGCCCCTCTGTGAGCACGCTGATGGCCGCGGCGCCACCCGCCTCATAGTCCGCAGCCAGGCCCGCGGGGTCAGCTATAGCGGCCAACGGGCCCTTGCTGGGACTGGAGCGTTTCACTTCGGCGATCACCGCGACGCCCTGTCCACCGAGCACCCCCAACGCATCGATGGCCGGGTCACACTTGGCGACGCGTTCCTTCAGTTCCGCAAGCGGAACCGCGGCTTCGCGCGCGGCAAGGTCTTCCCTGACGCCGGTGATGATGTCGTCGAGCACGGTCACGTGCGACAGGTTATCCAGCGCGGACGAACCCCCCGTGTGCCAGGGTGCGATTCGTCGCGACGGGTTCGTCAGGCGGATCCGAAGTAGGAGAACATCGGCACGTTGCGTAGAACGGTGAACACCGCGATCAGGATGAAGAGCGCGATCATCGCCCGCTTGCCCCGTCGCATCGACTCCGGCGTCGGTGCCGGTGTGCGGCCGGTCCAGGCCCGGTACACCCAGCGACCGAGCAGGAAGAGGATCACCGGCACCAGCAGCACGAACAGGGCGTTGTGACTGACGGCGCCCGCCACATCACCGTGGGCCAGGGAATGCGTGGCGCGCAGCCCCCCGCACCCTGGGCAGTCGACCCCGAACATGAACTTCGTCGGGCACAGCGGGTAGTGCCCGGCCTCGTTCGGGTCGACCAGTCCGATGTAGAGGGTCGCGAGTCCCAGCCCACCGATGGTGGCCGCGGGACCGACCAGCCGACGCCAACGGGGTCGCTCGTCGATGAAATCGACAACGTCGGCATGGGTGGCGCGATCCTGCACACCGGACGCTGGCATCGTTACCCTCGCAACCTGTCGACGTAGGTAGTCAGACTACCCGTGGCCAAACTTACCGCCACCAGGAGCAAGAAGACGAAGAACCCGATCAGGACCCACAGCCGGGCGCGTCCGGCCGCCCGTTGGGCGCCTGCGTAGTCACCGAGGGTCCAGCGGGTGTTCACCTGGGCCGAGTAGTAGACAGCGATGACCCCGGTCAACGGGAAGCAGCACAGCGTCGTGAGTACCGCGGGCACGAGCCAAGAACTCGGGGCGCTGGCGGGGACGGGATTCGTGGCCACGGCGGCAGTCTACGGACCCCGCTCACTCGGCCGCGTCGGGTTCGGCCAACCGGCGGGCGATAGTGATGGTGAAACTGGCCCCGCCCTCCGGGGCGACCCCGGCCACCGCGCCACCCCCCAGCCGCTCGGCAAGACGCCCGACCAACGCGAGGCCCACCCCCGAGCCGACCTTCCGAACGCCCTCGTAACGGCTGTAGAGCTCGGCCGGTTCGAACGCCACCGAGATGTCATCGGGGGTCAGGCCGGGCCCGCCGTCGCGCACCTCCACCACGATCGTGTCCTCGGTGACGTTTGCCGCGAGCACCACCGGGCGACCACTGGGGGTCATGCGCAGGGCGTTGGCCATCAGGTTGTCGACCATCTGGCGCAATCGAACCCCGTCGGTCACCGCCAACACCGGAGGTTGCGGCAGCACCGCCTCGAAGTCGACCGCCTCCGCCTGACACATATCCCCCCACACCGCGGCAGCGTCGGCGAGGATCTCTGCGACGTCGAGTTCCACCGGGTGGATACGCACCTCGCGGGCGCCCATCCTGGCGAGATCTAGAAGGTCACTGACGAGGCGGTCCAGCCGGCCCGCTTCGCCCACCATCAGCTGGGCGGTCGCCGGCACGTCCTGCTCAGCGACCACGCCGTCGGCCAAGGCTTCGGCGTAGCCGCTGATGGAAGTCATCGGGGTACGCAATTCGTGGGACACGGAGAGAAGGAACTCCCGTTGGCGGGCCTCACTGATCGCCAGCGCGGAGTTGAGGTCGTTCAGCGCCTCCCCCACTTCGGCCACCTCCACCGGGCCCTCCACAGGGATGGCGACGTTGCGTTCCCCGTGCGACATCTGCTCGGCGGCGCGGGCCGCCTGCTGCAGCGGCCGTGCCAGCCGACGTGCGAGCAGCAGCCCTGCCAACGCTCCGATGATGGCCCCCACGATGAGTGCCATCGCGAGGAAGAAGATGCCGCGGGAGTAGGTCGGTCGCCGCACCGTGTCGGGTTGGTCCAGGATCATCACGGAGCCATCGGCGAGCACCCGACCCTCGACGAAGATCTGCCGACCGTCCCGCTGCGCCGTCGTCGACAACCGGCCGGTGGTCAGCAGTTCGTTGTCCTGGGCCTGACTCAGGTAGCTCGGCAGGGTGCCACCTGCGAATACCCGCTGGATCTCCACCTGTTGCGAGCGAAGCACTACCCCTAAGCGCGGAAGTGCCCGGTTGGTGGAATCGGTTCGCTCCAGGGAGGACGCCAACGTGTCGGCAACCTGGGACAGGTACTGCTGCGCCTCCTGTTTGGCTGCCCGCTGGATCAGTGGCAGGGCCACAAGCGCCACGATCATCGCTGTCAGCAGGGCGACCACCGTCGTCACCAGGGAGATCCGACCGGCCAGGGTCCCGCGGACCCGGCCGCCGCTGCTCGGCGTAGTCGTTGTCTGCTGCGGCGGATTGCCTGGCAGCGGACTTCCCGGCGCGTCGGAGGGCATGCCAGCCCCTCAGGCCTCGTCTGCGGCCGGTGGTGCCTCCGCCGAGTACCCGACGCCGCGCACCGTGCGAATCATGTCGGGTTCACCCAGTTTCGCCCGCAACTGAGCGATGTGGACGTCGACGGTTCGGGTAGTGACGACACTGGAGTATCCCCAGACCTCGCTCAGGAGCTGTTCCCTCGGGAAGACCCGCCCGGGACGCTCCATCAAGTGAAGCAACAGGTCGAATTCGGTGGCCGTGAGCGACACCTCGGACCCGCCGACGGTGCACCTGTGCGTGGCCCGGTCCAGCACGACATCACCCAACTCCACCTCTTCGGGAGGGGTCACCCCGCGGCTTCGGCGCAGCACCGCCTTCAGCCGGGCGACGACTTCGCGCGGACTGAAGGGCTTGGTGATGTAGTCGTCGGCCCCCAGCTCCAGCCCGACAATCTTGTCGATCTCGTCGTCACGCGCGGTGCAGAACAGCACCGGGGTCCAGTCGTCCTCGGCACGCAACGCCTTGCATACCTCGGTGCCATCCAGCTTCGGTAGACCTACGTCGAGGATGATCGCGACGGGTCGATGGGCACGGACCGCCGCCAGCGCCTCGACGCCGTCGGACGCCGTGTGCACCCCGAATCCCTCACGGGTGAGGTAGAGCTTGAGCAGGTCAGCGATGTTGCGCTCGTCCTCGACGACGAGGACCAGTCCGTGGCCGGTCACACTAGGCCTGCTCTACGGGCTGCCCGTCATCGTGCTTGGCACCGTAACCGGCCATCGACATCACCTTGCCGACCACCGCGCCTAGAACAACGCCGCCGACGGAGACCCAGAACAGCCAGGGCTGGGCGATCACGACGGCGATGCAGCCGAGGATGAAGAAGATCATGATGATGATCACCGCGGTCCAGGCCGCGGGGGTCTGGCCGTGGTTGTCGTGTTTGGGGCCGTCGGACATAGGGCGCTCCTGGTCGCTAGTCATGTGGCGGTACTCGGGCGTCATTGTGTCAGGTCGG
>CAYMPK010000214.1:0-1295 GCA_964392145.1 uncultured Actinomycetes bacterium
GTGCTTGGCGTGAGATTGCTGTGGCGATTCGGGGGAGGGCCTCGAGAACGCGCGCTCTCTCGTCGGCCCCGAGGTCGTAGAGATCCGTGGTTTCGCGGCCGCTGGGGGCCAGACCCCCGGCGAGGACCATTCCGGTGAGTTGACTTCCAGATCTCGTGAAGGATCTCGCACACTCGAAGCCGGCTTCGCCCAGCCGGAACCTGGGGGTGAGGTCATGATCGTCCGCCAGTTCGCGCCACTCGCCGAGACAGGCTTCGATGACCGCCGGATCCTGCCCATTCGTGACGAGCCAGGGGCACGGGTTCGTGATGGGTGTGATGGGCGTTCCCGTCATATCCGTGACGACCATCATCACGCCGAGCAGGTCTGCGGTGGCTTCGATGACCGCCGTGGCGACGACCGGGTCCAGCCCGCCGGACTTGGCTCCTGGTGCCTCTGTGCCGTACCGCGCGGTGGTTCGCCGGGAATCAGACTCTTGAGATACCAGCGCGAGGATCTCGTCGCTGGGGAATCGCCACTGCTTGCCGACCTTGATGGCGGGAATCCGACCGTCCTCGGCCATGCGGTAGACGGTGGAGCGATCGATGTGGAGCACGTCCTGCACTTGTCGCGCTGTCAGCAGCCTACGGGGTTGCTCAACCTCCGTGTGCATACTGTGCATGTTATGCAGTATATGCGACTCATGCATATGCTGGCAAGGGTGCGGTGAACCTTGCGTGCGAATACGCGAATAGTTGGAACCCGACGCCGGGTGGTGCTACTCGCAAGGGTTGGCGTTATTGCCGCCCTTCGATCCCTCAATCCTCGTGCCGAGGTGTTCTACTCAGGCCAGGGTCAGGAACAGTTTCTCCAAGGCGGCCAGGTCCGGGCCCGAGGAATCGCCGGAGGTGTCAGTGGATTCCGCGACGCACTGTCGCAGCCCGCTCGCGACGATTGCGAACCCGGCCTTGTCGAGGGCTTTCGAAACCGCAGCCAGTTGCGGGATGATGTCCTGACACTCCCGCCCGTCCTCCATCATGCGAATGACACCGGCGAGTTGACCCTGGGCCCGTCGGAGGCGATTGAGGATGGGGCCGAGTTCGTCGCCGGTGATCTCCATGGTGTGACTCCTTTGTGCCGCGCCGGTTGAACGAGCAGTCTCAATGTACATGATACCCTGGGGGGTATTAATCCTGCATGTGGAGGCAGTGGTGGACAGTTCCCAGTGGGACGATCGCTACTCGAGTACGGATCTGGTCTGGTCTGCCGGCCCTAACCGCTGGGTCGAGGAGGTCGTTAGCGAACTTGTCCCGGGG
>CAYMPK010000214.1:1305-4563 GCA_964392145.1 uncultured Actinomycetes bacterium
TCCTCGCGCTGCAGTCGGTCGAGAACGGCGCGGACCTCGCCGGCGGCGAAGGGCGTAATGCCGTATGGCTAGCGGAGCACGGATGGCGGACGACGCTGGTGGACTTCTCCCAGAAGGCCCTCGACCGCGCCGAGCGTATTGCGTTTGAACGGTTGGACGACGATGCCACAGCCGTCACCGCAGTCTGTGCAGATTTGAACGAGTACGTTCCACCAGCTTCAGCTTTCGACCTGGTGATGCTGGTGTACCTACAGGTGCCGGCAGACCTTCGCGGACACGTGGTGCGTATGGCCGCCAGCGGGGTCGCCCCAGGTGGTCACCTTCTCGTTGTTGCGCACCACTCCCGGAACCTCGTCGACGGGGTTGGCGGACCGCAGGACCCAACTGTGCTCTACACCGCGGAGGACATCGCCTCGGATCTAGGTGCGGATGGGCGCGCCGAAGTTGGCTTGGAGGTCCAACGATGCGAGGAAGTGTTGCGCGACGTGCCAGGGGATTCCGATACCGGTCCAGCCATCGATGTCCTGTTCCTTGCCCGCCGACCTCCTACCGCGCCAGTCGCCAATAACGCACACAACTGATTTCGATACCCAACTGAGGAGTTCCGCATGAGTTATGGCAAGGACGTCCAGGACGAGTTGCGCCCGCACACCCGCGAGCTTCGTCGGATGATTCCGGATGTGTACAAGGGGTTCGCCGCGCTGCACCAGGCTTCTTTCGCCGAGGGCGCTCTGAGCACCAAGTACAAGGAGCTCATCGCGCTCTCGATCGCCGTCAGCGAGGAGTGCGATGGTTGCATCGCGGCTCACGCTGATGCCGCTGTGCGTGCCGGTGCATCGAAGGAAGAGGCCGCAGAGGCGATCGGGGTCGCGATCCTGATGAATGGCGGACCGGCAACGATCTACGGACCGCGCGCCTTCGCCGCATTCTCGGAGTTCCATGCGTCGGCTCATGGTTCTGAGTCGGAGTAAGGCCCGCACCGCCGAAACGCCCACCAAAGACCACGACGACGGAGGAACACCAATGTCCTATTCGATGACCGCCACCCTGGACCGTCCTTATGACCAGGCCGTCGCCGACGTTCGCGCCGCCCTGGCGGCGCAAGGCTTCGGTGTCATCACCGAGATCGACATGCAGGCCGCCCTGAAGGAGAAGATCGGCGCTGACATCGAGCCTCAGATCATCCTGGGGGCCTGCAGCCCCAGCCACGCCTATCGTGCTCTGCAGGCCGAGCCGTCGGTCGGGGTGCTGCTGCCGTGCAACGTGGTGGTCAGGGCTGAGGGCGCCGACCGCAGCGTGGTGGAGATGATCAACCCGCAGATGATGGTGGAGATCGCTGAAGGTGACGGGATGCAAGAGGTTGCCGACGAGGTGACCGCGAAACTCTCAGCCGCGCTCGAAAGCCTCTAGGCGTCGCGCACAGGCAGAGTGCCCGGGGCGGTTGGCCTCGAAGTGGCCCGACAATTCAGGGCGCTCGTCCACCGTCGATGGCGGACTTCAGCCTGGTGGCCACCCCCGGTGGGATCACCGCGTCGGGGTCTCGCTCACCGAGCCCGTTCAGTGCCTCTACCGAGCCGACGAGAGAGGCGTACAACGGGGGACAAGTGGGACACCCGGAGAGGTGCCTCTCGAGACGTGCTGCCTCGGCCTGATCCAGCTCCTGGTCGAGGTAGGCGCTCACCCGGCTGCGGGCATCCCAACAACGAAGTGGGACTCCCTTGAGCTGTTGGCGGCGTTCGTGGCCTGCGGCAAGTTGGCTCACAAGCATCATCCGACCTCTCCTGAGCCGCTGCTTGGCAGCTGGAACGCTGATGTCCTGAATCTCGGCGCTGTCTCGGGCCGTGTACCCCTCGACGTCGTGAAGCACGACCGCCATCCGGTACTTCAGCGGCAGGTGCACCAGAGCGTCGAGGAGTTCTTCCTTGGTCTCCGCCCGGCCGACTACTGCGGCTGCGTCCACGGTGTAGTCATCTTCCCGCCATTTGGCCTCGACTTGTGAGGCGATGTCGTCAGCCGGCACCTCTCGAGCTGCCCGTCTGAAGTGGTCCACGGCCAGGTTGTGCAGGATGCGGTGAAGCCAGGTCGCCAGACCCGACTCACCCCGGAATGATTCGCAGCGCTCCAGCGCCTTCACCAGCGTCTCGCCCACGAGGTCCTGGGCGGTGTCCGAGTCGTCGGTGATCGTTCCGGCGTAGCGCAGTAGACCGGGGATGGCGGCAGGGAGTTCTGCCGCCATCCGATCCCTGTCCACACTCCGAGGCTAGCGCGTGACCCCTGCCGATTCCTTGGGCGCTGCGGACGCGGAATTGGGAACCTTGCAGGTGCTGATGCCGAACAGCCGGTACAACGGGCAGAACCCCACTGCGGCCGTGACCACCATCACCACCGCGACCACCAGTAGGACGATGCCCCACGCCGTGCCGACGCCGACGGCGAAGGCACCTGCAACGGCGGCTACTGCGATGACGAGTCTGATCACTCGGTCGACGGTGTTCTCGTTCCTGGTCATGGTGTCCTCCATGGACGATTGATTCTTCGCTCTGACATCCCATAGACGTGCGGGGTCCCAAATGGATACATCCGGGCCACGATCGGGCGGATTTTCCTGTCGATGTTTTGTCAAGACCCCAGATGGGTATGCCGATCACATCAAGGTCAGCAGGCCGGTCCGAAACAAGGTGGTGTGTCATGGCGCAGGCGATAACGACGCCGTATAGCGCGGAAGCCTGGGGTAGCGACGGTGTTCGAACCGAAGTGATCGGTCCCGTCCCGAAACGCGCAACGGCGCGCATGAGGATGGAGCCGGAGGCCTATCACGGCGACCAGGGTTGGCGCCTTTTCGTCCTGGACCACACCATCGCCACCATTTGGATCTTCTTCGGGCTCGACGTCGCGCTCCTCGCGGTTGTGGTCACGGCGCTGCTTCGCTTCCTGTGATTCCCAACGTGCCAAGCTGAGGCTCCACCCCCGTCACGCGTGGGTCGACGAGGTCTTGGGAGGCCGGATTCCGCGAGGCTGGTCTGCCGCCGGCTACTCCTCGTGGGCCTCGATGCGACCATCAGCGATTGCGCCCGTGAACTCCTCGAAATCACGCTCCGTCTGATCCGCGTACTTGATGGCGAAATCGGTGATCGCCTTGTCGAAGGACGAACCGCCTCCCAGATAGGCGGAGATCGCCACGGAATCCCCAGCACGCGCGTGCGCCCGAGCAAGAGTGTGTCCGCAGAGAGCTGCATACCGCACGATCTTGTCGGCGTT
>CAYMPK010000215.1:0-787 GCA_964392145.1 uncultured Actinomycetes bacterium
TAGGACCCCTTCCGACTCCGGAAGGGGTCCTGGTTTTTGACGTGGGGTCTCAGCGGTAGTCGATGACGCGTGGCGGCAACACCGTCACGAGCGTGCGTGCCGTCCGATCGATCAGGGCTTGGCTCGGGTTGCTACCGAACTCGAAGGTCATCGCCCAACCCGGAAAGCGGGCATTGAACCATGACGTCATGGTTCCGTAGCACGGACCGCTGCAGCCCGCGATGCCCACCGGCACTCCCGTGTAGTTGGCCAGGAAGTAGGCCCAGGGACGTGATTTGGGACTGTCACCGTCGATCAGTCCGAAGGGCTGGTGGAAGGAGACCACGACGTCAGGCCGCACGAATCGAAGGAAGTTGTACACCGCCCTGGTCTCGACCTCACTCACCGAGCGGGGCGCCGGATAGTTGACCGAGGCCGACCACAGGTAGGGGAAGTTTCGATTGAGGTCCACGTTGTGGGCGTTGCGCCTGGTGCCGTGCGCCGCCCCGTCGGGGTTCATCGTTCGAATCGTCCAGATGGCGACGTTGCCCGGGGTCTGGGCCTTGAGTCGCCGTACCGCGTCGACCACCAGTGGTGCTCGCGTCTCATTGCCGTGCATCTGGCCCAGCACCAACAGGACCTTGGTCGCTTGGGCGTTTCCCTGACGCACCGCAACTATCTGTCGCCCTTCCCATGATCGTCCGATGACGACAGTGGAAGGAATCACCCGGGGCGCCGAGGCGGTTTGCGAGGCGACAGTACCTGAGTCGGGGGCCGCAGCGGAGGTTGGATCCTGCTGGCCGGTGGG
>CAYMPK010000215.1:797-4559 GCA_964392145.1 uncultured Actinomycetes bacterium
TTGGGTAACTTCCCTGTTTCGGGGGCCGCAGCGGTGGTGGGTCCTTGTTGGCCGGGGGTGGGGGCGGCGTGGGCCGGCGCGGCCGACAGCATGACGAGGGCAGCAGCTGTGAAGGCTGTCGCCTGCCAGGTCACCTTAGCCATGTTCCGTGCTCTCCTTGCTAGCCGATCTCTTGAGGGTAGCAATGCGTTTGCCGCCGGAACGTCGCGAGCGGCGGTTGGCCTGATGGGGCATCGGCCTTGGGCGATCCGCCAATTCATACCGAAGCGGTCGTCATCGGGTGCTGCTCAGTGGCAGTCCTAATCGGCGAAGTTCCAGCCGCAACGCGTCCGCATCGGTGAACAAGGCACAATGCATGCCTAGCGCGCGGGCAGTCGCGAGATTCTCGGGGCGGTCATCGACGAACACCGCAGCAGTGGGATCCACGTCGTAGCGGTTGATCAGGATCCGGTAGATCCGCTCGTCCGGCTTCACGAGCCCCTCATGGCTGGAGATCACGATCCCGTCGAAGTCCGCCAACCAGGGGTACTTGGCACGCGCCACCTCGAAATTCCCACGCGCGAAGTTAGTCAGCGCCAGCAGCCGGATCCCCGCGGAACGCAGTTCCGCCAGCAGTTCCTGGGTTCCGGGGATCAGCCCGACGAGGGCTTCCTCGAACCGGTCCGGGTAGACGGCGAACACCTCGGCATCCGCCGGATGGCGCTCGCGAATCGCGGCCACGGCGAGGTCCCAATCCTCTCCGCGGTCGTGTTCGAGGTTCCAGGCCATGAAGTCGGTACGACGCAGGAATTCCGCCACATCCGTGGGTTGCGGCAACCGAGGTCCGAAGAGTGCACGGACATCCCAGTTGATCAGGACGCCGCCCAGGTCGAACACGACCGTGTCGATCGTCGGGTCGCCGGTGGTCCCGGTTGAGTCGTGGGGGGAGGTGATTTCGGCGGGCTGCACAGTGCCGATGGTGCCATTGCCTCGTCCAGAACGTCGAACTACAGTCGGAAGACGGGCATGATCTTCCGACGGATAGTCGCGAGGCACGACAAGGATGGCGCATCATGTGGGCACGCGCGGTCGGCACGCTCGCCGCGAGTACGGGGCTGACGTTGGGTCTCGTGGCGGCAGTCCCCGCTGCGGCTGCCCCGGTGACCTCCTCCCCGTCAACGCTGGGCAGCTCGGTCGACCAGGCTGCCCGGGCGGCCTCCGAGGCGATGCTCGAACTCGCTGCCGCCGACACGCGGCCGCCGATAGGCCAGCCGGGGGACTACGGATTCCTGTTCGGTGATGCTGAGCGGCCGGTGCGTTGGAACCCCTGTAGGCCAATCACCTGGGCATTCGCGACGGATTCCCTCGGCGAGGAGGTACGCGTCGAGCGGGCTTTCGACGCCGCTTCGCGCGCTTCTGGAATCACCTTCACGCAGTTGCCCGACGGCTCTGCCGCGGCCGTGCGTGTCACCCTTCAGTCGGCTGCCGACGCGGGTGTTTCCGGGGATGGTGGAATGCACTTCACAAGCGTCGGCCTCGTCACCGGCAAGGGGCTGCCGGTGGCAACCTCCGGCTACCTCAACGCCGTCATCGGCGCTGGCTCGAGCGGGGCGATGCGCACCTCGCTCTACCTTCATGAACTCGGACATGTCCTGGGTCTGGACCACGTCAGCGCCACCGACGAGGTGATGCAGGTGAGTATCGATCCGGCAAACCCGCTGACCAGGTACTCGGCCGGGGACCTCGAGGGCCTCCGTCGACTCGGCCGTACTGCGGGCTGCCAGAACCCACCGCCCGCGGCTGAGTCGGTGCGGGTGTCGGGACGCGATGTCAAGCCGGTGTACGTCCGGTCCCAGCCAGGGCGCGGCCTGCCCACCTTCCACCCGACCCGGATCCTGTCCTTCGAATGGACACAACCTCCTGCGCGTCCGCGGGTGATGCAGACGCTGGCGTTTCAGGTCGATAGCAGTAACCCCGCCGACGAGTCCAAGTGGTCGCCATTGCCGTTCGACGACGGCAACCTTGCGGCCGGTGACGGGAACATGAAAGCCACAGCGAGGATCGGTGGCAGCGTGCCCTGTCGGGATGGCGACCAGTTTGTCCTGGTCGCCTACAACGTCTACGGTCGGACAGTCACGCCGGTGACGCTCGATAGTTGCCTAAGATAACGAGCACGCAACGGGTTCCGATTAACGGTCGCGCCTTTCAGCGATCCAGGACTGGGCCCTCTTGCCCGCGAGAAATCCTCGCGAAACCACATCTCTTCCAACGAAGCCGGTGAGGCGGGCTTCACGCTGAGTCCACTCGTTCTTGTAGGCCTCCGCACCGATAGAGAAGTCGAACACGCGACCGGCCTCGAGCGATCGCTTGATGAGGGTCCGAAGCAGGAGCACGCTGGGCGAGTACCGCCCGAACTCCCGGTCGAAGGCGGGGAGCAAGTAGTAGAAGCGGTCAGCGGTCTCATAGCCGAAGTGCGCTGCCGCCAATGAACCATCAAAGGTCAAGACGCTGAATCGGGCCGCACTGTTGTCGTGGATTTGCTGTAGGTAGAAGTCGGCTTGAGCACCCTCGGACAGCGGGCTCTTCTCTCCCAATTCGGCCAGGCGATCCCGCTTCAATTCGATGAATCTCGTGAATAACTCAGGCAGGCGCGGGTCCTCGGCGTCAACGTCGAACTGTTCCACAGTGCCTTCTCGCCGCATCTTTCGGTCCTGGCGAGCACGTTCCCCCTTCTCGAGAGCCTTGACGAGGGAGGGGTCCGCCAGATCTCCAGGTTCCAGGTACGGCGCGACTTCTTCGAAGTAGGGACGCAAACGGCTCCTGTACACCTCGAAGTCGGGGTTGTCGTGCCGAATGTTTGGTAGGTAGAGCATATTGGCTGGGGCCCGTGCGGCCCCGTCGAGTAGGGCCGCCGCAACGTGATGACGTGGGAGAGTGCAATCCCGGTACAGCATCCCACCGTAGTCCGTGGCTCCGCCACCGAGCCAATGCAGCATTCTCACTCCAGCGCGGCGACTTGTACAGCCCGGAAGAAGGCCGACCAGTTGACCCTCATGGTGGGCCGTGACGACTGCTATCTTCGCACCGATGGCGAAGCCGGCCGAGGACATCCAGCCAATGGCAAACTCGGGCTTCTGGAAGACTGTGCCGTCCTCGGCGGCAAGCCGTGTCCACTCATCTCTGATGCCTTGGATGTCGCCCATTGACTTCAGGAGATTGATCTCCACGATCGTCCTCCCTTCAGTGGCTCAAGCGCGCAGGCTCGATAGGAACCCCTTTGGGTGCACCCTAGCGCTCGACGGAGGTATACATGACTCCGCGGCTCGCTCTCCCGGGCCGTGCGTTGCAGGGCCCGGGAGATGTGTTCCTCAGTAGGTGGTGAAGGTCCGTGAAACCGCCGGGCCAACGCCTGCACTGTTCCTCAAGGCCACGGTAACCACATACTTGGTGCGCCGCGAGAGCCCGCTCAGTGTCACGCTTGTTGCGGTGCTCGGCGAGTGGGCAAGAAGAGTCGCCGTGCTGGCAGAGGACTTGCGGTAGGTGAGCACGTAGTCAGTGATCGGGGCGCCGCCGTTAGAGCCCACCGTCCAACTCACTTTGGCGGAGTATCGGCTGGTCGCCGATGCGCTGACCGCTGATGGGGCCGCCGGAACGGTGACCGTCGGCGTCGGCGTGGGTGTGGGTGTCGGCGTCGGGGTGGGTGTCGGCGTCGGGGTGGGTGTCGGCGTCGGGGTGGGCGTCGGCGTGGGTGTCGGCGTCGGGGTGGGCGTCGGTGCATAGATT
>CAYMPK010000216.1:0-4557 GCA_964392145.1 uncultured Actinomycetes bacterium
ACACCGCTGAGCATCATGCCCTTGTACCCGATCGTGTCGGACAGCACCACGTCCTCATCGTCGACAGATAGGACTATCCCGCCGCCGGCGAGGAGCTCCAGGCCGGTCGCGGTCACGATGACGTCGGCGGGCAACTCGGTGCCGTCGGTGAGACGGATCCCGTCCGCTGTGAAGGTCTCGATCTGACCCGTGACCACGTTCGCTCTGCCACTGCTGATGGCCGCGAAAAAGTCGCCGTCCGGTGCCAGACAGAGTCGTTGGTCCCATGGGTCGTAATCCGGGGTGAAGTCCCGATCGACGTCGTACCCCGGGGGTAACTGTTTGGCGACGCCTCGCCGCAGAAGTCTCTTCATCGTCTCAGGGGCACGACGGCTGAACTGGTAACTTGCGGCCGACATGGTGATGTTGCGCCACCGGACAAGCTTCTGGGCCCGCTCCGCGGACATCACCCTGGAGAGTCGACCCACGCTGGTGTCCTTGGACGGCAGGGATGCGATGTAGGTCGGCGAGCGCTGCACCATGGTGACCCGCGCACCACGATCGACCAGGGCGGGCAGCAGTGTGACAGCGGTCGCGCCGCTACCGATGACGATGATGCGCTGACCTGCCACGTCGAGGTTCGCCGGCCAATGCTGGGGATGAACGATGAGGCCGGCGAAGTCCTCCTGTCCGCGGAAATCAGGGCAGTGGCCGTGGTCGTAGCGGTAGTACCCGGTGCACAAGTACAGGAAGCGGCAGCCGATCTGCTGGTTGGGGCCATCCGGCGCTTCGACCGTCACGGTCCATCGCTCGGCGGTGCTATCCCAGTTGGCCCGCACGGCCCGACGGCGGTATCGGATATGCGAATCCACGCCGTATTCGACGGCGGTGGTGCGGATGTACTCCAGGATGTCGCCGCCGGCAGCGATGGTGTCCGCGCCGATCCAGGGGCGGAAGCCGAACCCGAGGGTGTGCATGTCGGAGTCGGATCTGACTCCCGGGTAACGGAAAAGGTCCCAAGTTCCGCCCAGATCGTCCCGCGCCTCAAGGATCGCGTAGCTCAGGTTAGGGCAGTCGATCTCCAACTGACACCCGGCGCCCACCCCCGACAGACCCGCGCCGACGACAACGACATCAAGATCTTCCATCACACTTCGATAGTGCCACCCTCACCGGGTCGACGTCGTGGTGCTCACGGCTCCAAGTGCGGCGCACGTCCACTTCGTGGCGGGCCTGCTACTACTTCGTCACTTCGCCCGTCTGGTTCGTCAGCCAGTCGCCCGGTGACAGGATGCAGAACTCGTTGCCCTCGGGGTCGGCCAGCACCACCCACGATTCCTCCCCGGTCTGCCCGATGGATATCTGCCGTGCGCCCAACTCGAGGGCCCGGGTGACCTGTAGGTCCCTATCGTCGGGAGTGAGGTCGAGATGCCAGCGGTTCTTGCACACGCGGGGGTCGCTGCCGGGACAGAACAGTAGATCGGGTGGGTCGCAAGCCGCGTCCCGACGAGGATCGCGCACCCAGAAGTCGCCATCGCCGACGGCTCCGCAATCCCATTCCAGCAGGGCGCCCCAGAACCTGGCCAGGGCCTCTGGATCGTCAGCGTCCACCGTGATGGTGGCGATATCCAGCATGGGCCGATGATGCCACATAGGTGGGGCGCGGACGTGAGGGTCGGCGGGTCAGTCCGCTCACAATATACCCCATGGGGTATATTGTGAGCGGTCAGAGCGACCATGCCAATCCTGGAGGTACCACAAGATGTGCAGTCCTGCCAACTGTCGTGATTGCGGCAAGGCGACCTACTCCGGCTGTGGCGCCCACGTCAATCAGGTGCTCGCCGGCGTTCCCAAGCGGGATCGCTGTGCGTGCGACGGCGGTAAGCCGGCGCAGCGCACCCTGTTCGGTTGGGCGCGGCGCAAATAGCGGATACGGCGGGGCGGTCGTCGCCGTGGCCGCCCCGCCCGACACAATCGGGACATGCTGGCAGCTGAGGAAGAGTCCGGTCGCAGGTTGTTCGCGGTGTACGTGCGAGGCCCCGACATGCGCGGCGCGATCAACTTCTACCCGGATGAGGCCGCAGCCTTGGCCGATATTGGACCGGGCATGCCGCCGGGAATCCTCACTCACGGCGACACCTATATCGAGTACATCGGCGATTCCCTGTTCTTCGCAGCCGCCGACGTCCCCCTGATCGGAATCCCCACTGACAGCCTCGTGCAGTTGCAGGCGGACGACCGCGAGGTGTTCATCGCGCTGACGCCGGCAGAATCGCAAGCATTGCTGTCGATCGCTGCCGGACTGCCAGCGGCGGTCGCGTCGGAACAGGTCTCGGCGGCCCTCCCCGAGGTCGTAGAGATCGATCCACCCGAAGGTCTGACCGGAACGCAGTCGTGTGCTGTCTGGTATCCCGACGGGAAACTCGCGCTGTTCCCCGATGGCGCCGGCGGTCGAGGTCGGGAATTCGAAGCCAGAGAGTTGCGCGGCGAGTTCGGCGACGAAGTGGCCACGGATCTCGCGGTGGTACGCCTGCTCGACGAGGGTTGGGCGCCGTTGGTGGTCGACACCCACACATGGCGCGAAATCGGTGACGCCTGGGTGATCAACGTCCAGCAGCGGATCGCGGACGCCGAGGAACTCTTCCTGGCCCGTTACACGGCATATGACCGGACCCTCGTGGTAACTCGATCGGGCACCGATACCGGCCTGGACGAGGAGCATCTGCAGTTGCTGTCCGATGATCTCGAGTGTGATTTCGAGTTGCTCAACGGCCACCTTGAAAGGGCTGGCTGGACCATCGACGAATCGACCACTGCGGCGTCGGATCTGTCCGTGCACCCCGAACTCAGCGAGAGCCCCGGTTGGTATCCGGCCGAGAGTGAGGAGGGCATCGAGTGGGTGGCCGCCCTGCGACGGGAGAAGCCGGCCTGAGTGAGTCGCGGTCGCCAGACATGACGCCGTCCGCACGTCACACCAACTGGTGACTGGTTTGGAGTAGCGGATCTCGGCCCGTGTCGATCAGTTCCTCGCCGATCAACGTGGTCGACCTGATGGCGTTCAACCAGGCGGTGTGGCCACCCCGAACTCCGAAGAGTCGCCCCTTGAAGATCAGGTAGATGACGATCGCGATGTTCACGGTGATCGTGACCGCCTTGAAGGCGGTCGGGTGCTGTGCCATCTCGTAGAACTCGAGCGGCAGGAAGACGCTGGTCGCTACTACCGCCAGGTATTCTGCCCAGCGCCGTCCGCCCCAGAGTCCCCATGCTTCCACCAACTGCAGGACGGCGTAGGCGAGGAGAGCGAACCCCGCGATCCGATAGATGGTGGTGGATGATCCCAGGGCCTGCTGTCCGAGTTCGAGCATGTGTGAATGCCGGATGTCCCAGCCGATCTGGGAAGCGAGCGGCGTTGCCGACTCGATCAGTGCATTCGTCTTAGCGATCACTGTGTCACGGTTCGCCGCGGCCGCAAAGATGATGATGGCACCCATGAGCAGCATCAACGCCCGAACCGCCCTTTCCGCCGCCACGAGCTTGAGCACCGCGAGCTTGCGGCCGTGGGCGCCACGGACTGCGAGCGGCACCTCCGCCAGCGAGGTCCTGTTCTCGGGTCCGCCGTAGATCGCGGTGACCGCCGCGCCCCTTGGCGAGACGAACGTCCCACACCGCAGACACTCCAGCAGGGGCTCGCCATCAGGGCCGACGGCTTCGGCCGTTCGAGCCAATTCAGTGTCATCGAGCCAGGCGAGTTGATGTCCCACCCGTCCGCATCGGCGGAGCACCCACAATGTGTCCTTGCGGTTCATGAGGATCAAGGGTGCCCCACACCTGCTCTCAGGACAACGGCGGGAAGGCCGGAGGAGCGTGGCAAAGCCCAGTCGGGCCTGCTTTGATTCCGATATGCGAGCACCTTCGAAGATCGGCTTGATCGGATACGGCGTGGCCGGCTCTGCCTTTCACGCCCCGCTCATCGCCACAACACCTGGGCTCACCTTGGCCGCTGTCGTTACGCGGGATGATGAGCGGGCCGCGGCCGTGTTGGCCCGATACCCCGAGGCGGTGGTCGTCAGCGAAGTGGAGCAGCTGTGGTCGCTCGGGCTCGATGCCGTGACCATCGCCACCCCGAATTCGACTCATGCGGGGCTGGCGGGCGAGGCACTTTCCCGCGATATCAGTGTCGTGGTCGACAAGCCGTTGGCAGTCAGCCTGCCGGAGGGTGAGGAGGTCGTGGCCCGGGCAATCGACTCCGATGCCCTGCTCACCGTCTTCTTCAACCGTCGGTGGGACAGCGACTTCCTCACCCTTGCCGACCTGCTGGTTGGCGGGTCGTTGGGTCGAGTGGCGCGGTTCGAGTCGCGGTTCGAGCGTTGGCGTCCCCAAGTGGCGACCACCTGGAAGGAGACTGCGGGCGCGGGTGAAGGGGGTGGCATCCTCTACGACCTCGGACCACACGTCATCGATCAGGCGCTGCTGCTGTTCGGTCCGGTGGAGGGGGTCTACGCCGAGGTGGATCGCACCCGCCCAGGCGCCACCAACCCCGATGATGTCTTCATCGCACTCACGCATATCTCCGGAGTG
>CAYMPK010000217.1:0-4539 GCA_964392145.1 uncultured Actinomycetes bacterium
CAGCGGTTTGACGTTGCCGGCAATCTCGCTGGGCTTCTGGCACAACTTCGGCGATGACACACCGTTGTCCAAGCAGCGCGGGCTGATGCGTGCCGCATTCGACGCTGGGATCACGCATTTCGACCTGGCCAACAATTATGGACCGCCATACGGCTCCGCGGAGATCAATGTCGGTCGCATCCTCCGAGAGGATTTCTCCGGCCTGCGAGACGAGCTGATCATCTCGACCAAGGCCGGCTGGGACATGTGGCCCGGTCCCTACGGCAACCTGGGCTCGCGCAAGTACCTGCTCGCCAGCCTCGATCAGAGCCTGGAACGCCTGGGGTTGGACTACGTCGACATCTTCTACAGCCATCGGGCCGACCCCGGGACCCCGCTGGAGGAGACGATGGGTGCCCTGGCCTCCGCCGTCGCGCAGGGAAAGGCACTGTATGCCGGGATCTCCTCGTATTCGCCGGCCCGAACGTTGCGGGCTGCGGCAATGCTTCGAGATCTCGGCACCCCGCTGCTGATCCACCAACCCTCCTACTCGATGTTCAACCGGTGGATAGAGGAGGGCCTGCTGGACACACTGGCCGAGGTAGGTGCGGGCTGTATCGCCTTCAGCCCGCTCGCCCAGGGAATGCTCACCGATCGCTATCTGGACGGAATCCCCTCAGACTCGCGAGCTGCCCGGGGATCCTCCTTTCAGCCCGGGTGGCTGACGGCCGAGAGGTTGGCGGCGGTCCGAGGTCTACGGGACATTGCCCACGGCCGTGGTCAGACATTGGCGCAACTCGCGGTCGCCTGGACCTTGCGCGATCCACGGGTGACCTCGACGCTGGTGGGTGCCAGCAGCGTCGGTCAGTTGGCAGACACGGTCGGCGCGGTGCGCGGAGTCGACTTCACCGATGAGGAACTCACGGAGATCGACCGATATGCCCAGGACGCCGGGATCAATCTCTGGCAGGAGCCGTCCCAGGTTCCGTGAGGCCGCCACGTCGAAATCGGGCCCGTGCTTCGCCGACTTCCGCCGTCTCGTGTTGCCCGTGCAACGACATGGCCTAGATTCCTTTCAGACACTGACCAACCCAGCTCCCAGGTCGATGGAAGGGCCCTCCGATGAATGCGGAACTGCAGCAGGATCCGGCTGATGATCAGGTATTCGTGGCCCCAGACGCCTCCACCCGCAAGGCCCGTCGAGGCGTCTGGCTGGCCGTTGTCGTAGCGATCGCCTGGCTGGTGATCGGCAGCGTTGCCGGACCGCTCTCCGGCAAGCTCGGCGAGGTTCAGAAGAACGACAACGCCTCCTTCCTGCCGGCCTCAGCCGAGTCGACCAGGGTGGCCGAGGCGCAGAAGAAGTTCTCCGCGAAGAACTCATTGCCGGTACTTGTCGTCGTGACCTCGCCCAACGGCCAGAAGTTGACGCCTGCGGAGGTTGCCTCGGCCACGACCTTCGCCGCCAGGATCCCGGATCTGCCCGTCGAGGGGGGCACGACTGTTGGGGCCTACTTGGATCCGACCCCGATCGTGCCGATTCCGTCCCAGGACGGCCAAGCCCTGCTGTTGAACGTTCCCGTCAACGCAGACAAAGCGGGCCAGAACTTGTCCAACGGGGAACTGACCACCGCCGGGGTCACCGACGCCATCCGAGAGGGTGCCAAGGACTACCCGGCCCTGCGGATCAACGTCACCGGGCCCGGTGGCATCCTCGCCGACCTGATCAAGGTGTTCGGGGCAATCGACACCACCCTGCTTGGGGCAACCGCCGTCGTGGTCGCGGTGATCCTGATCCTCGTGTACCGCAGCCCTTTCCTCTGGCTGATACCCCTGCTAGCAGCCGGTATGGCCCTGTCTGCGGCCAGCGCCGTCGTCTACTTCATGGCCAAGAGCGACATCCTGGTGCTCAACGGGCAGAGCCAGGGGATTCTGACGGTCCTGGTATTCGGCGCCGGGACGGACTATGCCCTCTTGCTGGTGGCGAGGTATCGAGAGGAGCTCCATCACCATCGGCAGCACACCGAGGCGATGAAGGCAGCCCTCAGGGGTGTGGTCGAGCCGATCGTTGCCAGTGCCGCAACGGTCTGCATCGGCCTGATGTGCCTGCTGCTGAGCGAACTGAACTCCAACCGGTCTATCGGTCCGGTCAGTGCGATGGGCATCCTCGCCGCACTCATCGTGATGCTCACCTTCCTGCCGGCGCTGCTGATCATCCCGAGCGTCGTGTTGCCGGTGCTGGCCTTTTTGGTGCCGGCGATCATCGGGCTGGTGTTGAGCCTGCTCACCGACATCCCGGCCGGACCCTTCCTCGCCGCGGGTGGCATCTTGGCCCTCGCCACGGTGATCGGGTGGATCGTCTTCGGCATCATGCGGATCGTTCGCCCGGGGTGGGGGCCGTTCTCGCGGGAGAAGTTCCCCCCTGGTCGCTGGGCGTTCTGGCCCAAGGTGCCGAAGGTGGGGGAGTCGGACGAGCGACTCACGGGAATCTGGTCGAAGGTGGCCGGCGGGGTCGGCAAGCGTCCGCGCCTCGTCTGGATCGTCACTGCGGCGATCATGCTGGGCTTCGCAGCGTTCACCCCAACTTTGAAGGCCAACGGAATCACCACAACCCAGGCTTTCGTGGAACGCACTGACTCGGTGGTCGGTCAGGAGGAGTTGACCCAGCACTACGCCGGTGGCCTCGGGACGCCGACCATTGTTATCGCCAATGCCGAGCAGGCCAAACAGGTGACGCAGGTGGTCAAGGAGACACCAGGTGTTGCGCTCGTACTGCCCTACACGGGTGCGGTCGGTGGTCCGGGTTCGCCAAATGCCATCAGTGCGCCACCGAAGGTCGTGGACGGTCAGATCCAGCTGCAGGTGGTGCTCAGCGCTGCGGCAGACAGTCAGCAGGCGGAGGCTACAGTGGCCGACCTGCGGGAACGCGTGGATTCCGTTCCCGGTGGCGAGGTGCTCGTGGGCGGCCAGACGGCGGCCCAACTCGACGTGGACCAGGCGTCACGGCACGACCGGAACCTGATCATCCCGGTGGTGTTGGCCGTCATCTTCCTCATCCTCATCCTGCTGCTCAGAGCCTTGGTGGCACCACTTCTGCTGATCGGTACCGTGGTGCTGTCCTATTTCGCGACCCTCGGTGTCTGCGCACTGTTCTTCAACAACGTGTTCAAGTTCCCAGGTGGGGATACCTCCTTCCCGTTGTTCGCGTTCGTGTTCCTGGTGGCACTGGGGGTCGACTACAACATCTTCCTCATGACCCGGGTGCGGGAGGAGTCCAAGAAGATGGGTACCCGACCGGGCATCCTCCGCGGGCTCACGGTCACCGGCGGTGTCATCACATCGGCCGGGATCGTCTTGGCGGCGACCTTCCTGGTGCTCGGCGTGCTGCCGCTGGTCTTCCTGCGGGAGATCGGCTTCGCCGTTGCCATCGGTGTGCTGTTGGACACCTTCGTGATTCGCTCGACGTTGGTGCCGGCATTGGCGTACGACATCGGCTCGAAGATCTGGTGGCCATCCAAGCTGGCCAAGAAGGACCCTTCGGAGACCGCACCGGAGGAACCCGAACCCGAGCGGGTTGCTTCCGGGGTCTGAGTGCGGGCGTCGGGAATCGACGGCTCCGGCTAGAGTCCACACCATGCCTGCCGCCCGCCGCCAGAAGTACCTGGTAGGGATCGGCTCGCAGCGAGCGGGCTCGACGCTGCTCGCGCACCTGCTCGACGAGTGCACCCCGGTCTACATCCATCCTCAGAAGGAATTGCACTATTTCGATACCGTCACCGGGAATCGACCCCTGGACTGGTTGCGCGAGTACCTCGAGACCAATCAGCGGATTGCCGAGCAGCGTTCCGTGGGCCTGGCCGGGCTCGCGCGCCGAGCGGGCCGACGGGTGAGGGATACAGGCCGGACACTGACGGGTCGGGCGTCGGTGGTGCAGGCGTCGCGCGTCCGCGAGCGCAATCAGCGTTGGACTACTGAGATGGTGCTCTCCTGTGCGAGCGCCGAGGACCTCGCCCGGATACCTTATGTCGACCTCTTCGCCCCCGCTGCCGGGACCTATTCGATGGTCGGCGAGATCACGCCCGAGTACCAACTCCTCGATGACACCGGGGTGGCGCGGATGCGCGCTGTGATCGGGTCCGACGCGCGGATCATCCTGCTGCGACGCGAGCCCGTGGCCCGCATCCTCTCCTCTTTCGTCCTGCTGCGTGGCTACCTCTCGTCGGGGGAGGTCGAGGCGAGTCAATTGGATGAGGAGGGCTTGCTGGAGATGATCGAGGAGGACGGGTTGTTCATCCGTCAGCAATACGCCTTCTCCGACTACGACACCGCCAGCCGCCGATACCGCGAGTACTTCGACAACGTGCTGGAGATCGAGATGGCCGATCTGATTGCCGGTGATGATGAGGTACGGAAGAGCCTCGCCGATCTGCTGGGGGTCCACGTCGACAAGCGCCGATATGCCCGCACCGTCTCGACCCGCGTCAACTCATTCGGTGATCCTCGCTTCTCCGAGGAGCTGGTTTCGGCCGTTGAGCGGGGATTCGCCGACTACCTGAACAACGG
>CAYMPK010000218.1:0-4532 GCA_964392145.1 uncultured Actinomycetes bacterium
ATCCGGCAGGGAGTCGTCTACCAGTCCCCCGGTGGCCATATCGAGTCAGCCAACCCGGCCGCGCTCGAGATGCTGGGGCTCAGCCTGGACGAACTCCAAGGCAGGACGTCCGTCGATCCGCGCTGGCGATCCGTCCACCCCGACCTCTCGGACTTTCCGGGTGACCAGCACCCTGCCATGGAAGTCTTGCGCACTGGTGAACCCGTCCGCGACGTCGAGATGGGCGTCTTCGACCCGACAACCGGCAAGTACCGCTGGCTGCGCGTCGACGCCCACCCGATCCAGCGGGATGGCCAGACCTGGTCGGTCGCGACGTTCACCGACATCACTGCCCTTCGGGAGGCGGTCGCAACCAGTAGTGAGCTGCGCCAAGCGATCGACAAACATGTGATCCTGTCGGTGACCGACGCCCACGGCGTCATCACTGACGTGAACGACAAGTTCTGTATCTCCTCTGGCTACTCGCGCGAGGAGTTGATCGGCAACACCCACGGTGTCGTCAATTCCGGCGAACACGGCGACGAGTTCTTCCATGAGCTGTGGCTGACCATCACCCGCGGCGACATCTGGCAGGGGGAGATAATCAACCGCAGCAAGAGCGGCAACAGGTACTGGGTGCTCTCGACAATCGTGCCTCTGCGCGACTTCACCGGCGAGATACGTCAGTACATCAGCATCCGGACCGATATCTCCGCACAGAAGCGGGCGGAGTTGGAGGCCGCGGCGGCCTCGCTCGTCGACGACCTGACGCAACTGCCCAATCGTCGCCACTTCGACGCCGAACTAGCCAAACAGCTGGCGCATGCCGGGAACACCGGTCTGCCCCTGGCCGCCATCATGTTCGACATCGACTTCTTCAAGCGGTTCAACGACACCTATGGGCACCGCAGCGGTGACGCGGCCCTCGCGTCGGTCGCCGCCGTACTGTCCGCTGGTCTCCGGTCCGGTGACTTCCTGGCCCGTTGGGGCGGTGAGGAGTTCGCCGCGCTGCTGCCCGCCACCGACCTGCAGGCCGCACAGCGGGTCGCCAACCGACTCAGGGAAGCCGTGAGCCGACTCGAAATGGAAGTGCCGAGTCGGGACAGGCTGACCGTCAGCGCCGGAGTCGCAGTCTCCTCCACTGTTGCCCCGCGGACCCAGGACGAACTGCTGGAGGCCGCCGACCGGGAGTTGTATCGAGCCAAGGCTTCGGGGCGCAACCGGGTGAGTGTGACCGACTAGGCGGAAGACTTCTCGCGGAGCCTCGCATCCAATTCGGTCAGCGTCCCGTCCACGTGGTCAAGTCCATCGAGTACCAGGGACTTCAGACCGTTGACCTTGGAATCCAGAGTGACCGCGGTCAGGGCGAAGAGGGCATCGACGCAACTCTGCACCGAGGTGACCGCCTGACGATAGAAATCATCTTCAGGTAGATGCCCCACGTCCGATCTCAGGTTTGACAACCCGCAGACGACATCAGAGGCCTGGTCGATCTGCTTCCTGGTCCATTTGCCAGCTTCGTCCGGACCCATCGAGGCCCAGGTCGTGTCACTTCCGGCGAGCCGTCGGGTCTCCGCCGAACGTTGTTCCAGGGAATCGAGCAGGCCTCTGAGGTGAGCCGCCGGACGAGGCCTCACACGCAGGATCACCAGTGAGGCCAGGATTGCGATGCTCGCACCTATCGCAACATCCAGTGCCCTGAACCCCGCCCACTTGATGACCTCGTCATGCGGCGCGCCAGTGACGAGCACGATGGCACAGGCCAGCCCCACTGTCATGGTCGCGTAGTTCCTGGCCATCCATGCGAAACCGATGACGAGTGCCGCGATGGCCAGCCAGGGAACCAGCACGGCCTTCGGCAGGATCAATGAGAGGACGACTGCCAGCATTGCCCCTCCCCACGTTCCGACGGCGGCCTGGGCGGCCTTACGCGTGGTGGCTGCCGCATCCGCCTGTAGAGCGGTGAAGATGGCGAGGACCACCCAGAAGACATTCGTACTGCCGCGGGAATAGGCCAGCACGGCAACACCGATGCCGACCGCGACGGCCCGTTGCACTCCGAAGCGGAAGGCGGAGGCGTCGGGGCGCACCAGTGAGCGCCACATGCCGATCAGCAGCGCATTGCCGGAGATGACTTCGGCCGGTGGTGAGATAGTGCCAGACAGCAGCCCGGAAGCCCGCGAGACTCCGTACGACCAAAGCCGCCAAGAAGCCTTCCTCTGCCGGTCTTCGGCCGCCTCAGCCGCTGAGTTCATCTTCGGAAGCGCGGCGGCGACACCGGGACCCACATCCCGTGGCACCAGCGGTCCACGGTTCGGCAGCGAGTGCGCGATCGCCGCATCCGCTGCCAGAGCCTCCTGGATCGGGCCATCGGTCTCGGATGGGCCGCCACCGCCGTCGCGATCAGTGACGACGTCACGGCCCATGGCGGCGAGAATCGAGGCCTGCAGGACGCCAGTCAGCACTGCGGGCGCCGAGTCCAGACGCAGGATCTGCATCACCGACCCCTGCTGCTGGCGAGTCACCCCTTCGGACCACATGTTGGCAACCAGTTTCCTCGACGCCTTGCGGGGATCGCCGCCCCCGACGATGAGTGCCACCACGATGGCACCGAGTAGTCCGAACAACGCCCCGAGCATCGCCCGCCAGAGGGAGGCGCCAGGTGCGAACTGCGACCCGTGCGCCGTGATGAGGATGAAGATGATCGCCGGGAAGGTGCCGATGAGGCCGCCGAACAGTGGAATGGCGTTCCACAACGACCCCACGAGCAGCACAGCACCGATCAGCAGCCCCTCCAGCCAGGGTGTCCCGGAGGCCAGCGTTGCCAGACCCACCATGACGATCATGAGGACTCCGCTGACGAGAAGGAGACGCATGGCCAACACGAACGGAGCTGACACGGCGATGATCGACAGGAACATCCCGACCAGCACGCTGACGACGATGGTGTTGCCGCCGAAGGATCGGTCGGCGATGTAGCCCAGTCCGCCGGAGATCGCCATCCCGAGGACGACCGCGAGGCTGTACTGCCAACCGATCGCCGCGTCGTTGTTGGCGAACAGGGACGTCAACTTCACGGTCGGAGTCTGGCACCAATCGGTGTCGTTTGCGGAACTCCTCGGTCAACACAACGGTACGTTCTTCCTGGGGCGGCAGGCCACGTTCGGCCCTGCCACCCGACCGAGGAGGGGTGACATGACGGCAGCACCGAGCCCCCACCCCACGTTTGGCGACCTTCCCGCCCAAGTCCACGGACTGGCCACCAGGTTCAAGCTCAGAAGGCTGCAGCGCCACCACGACGATCGACTGGTCCTGGGCCTGTACCTCTTCATCAACTCGGGCATCGCCATCGCCATCCTCGCCGCGCTTGCCGCCCTGACCGACCTGCCGTTCGTCTTCCCCTCCCTCGGACCCACGGCATTCATGCTCTTCTACGCCGCTATGAGCACGCAGGCCTCACCGCGCAACGTGTTCTGCGGACACCTCATCGGAGTGGTCGCGGGCTTCCTCGCGTTGGCGCTGTTCGGGCTGACGAATGTCGGCGCGAACCTCGAGGACGTCACGTGGCCCCGGGTCGGCGCGGTCGCGGTGGCGCTGTGCCTCACCCTCTCGGTGATGGTGTGGTGGGGGGTGCCACACGCCCCTGCCGGGGCGACCACCTTGATCGTCGCACTCGGCCTGATGAGAACCCCCTGGCAGTTGTTCATCCTGATGGTCGCCGTCGTGCTGATGATCGCTCAAGGCCTCGCCATCAACAGGCTCGCCGGGCTTCCGGTCCCCTGGTGGAGCCCACGTTCCGCGGTTGCCGACTGACGCACGGCGGGCCGAACGCCGCGGGCGCGCTACGCCCGAGCGGGTTCCGCATACGATGTCACCGTGATTTCAGCGGACCCCAGCCAACGCTGGGACGGCCAGCAGTGGTGGCACTGGGACGGCCACTCGTGGACGGTGGACCCCGACGCCGAGCCACCGGCGGCGCCGGAACCTCGGACCAATCGGCCGGAGGATCGTTCGGACCTCCGATCAGCAGCGGCCGCCATGCGATTTCGGGGCAAGACCAGTCGCGCGTTGAAGCACCTTCCCGCCACTGTCGCCGCGGATGAAGTCGTCGAATTCATCCTCGCCGCCGAACTGGGCGGCCATCCCGGCGTTCTGGTTCTGACCAGCGACAGGTTGCTGTTCATCGGCAATGCGCGCACCGATTGGACTCTGCGGTCGGTGTCCGTCGGTCAGATCAACGGCGCACTCGTCGATCGGGGCACGATGCGGCACACGCTCACAGTCACCATGGCCGAGGGCGCGCTGATCGTGACGACAGTCGACCGACCTGCCGCCGATGCTTTCGCAGGCCTCCTCCACGTCCGCCTCGCCGGGCGGGTGCTCTCCTGCGTCGGGCCGGCACCGCGCGCGGCGCCGGCTCCGGCGCCAACCGTGAACTACAGCTGCGCGAATGTCGGCGCTCGCTGTGGCAACACGCTCGTCTGCCAGTGCCGCCTCGACACCGCCAGCCAGCAAGTGTGCCTGAACGAGGTCGTTGGCACGTTCCAGCCCTG
>CAYMPK010000219.1:0-4517 GCA_964392145.1 uncultured Actinomycetes bacterium
CAAGACCGGTGCCTGGCAGCTCCAGTCGTCGACCCGCACTCGGGCGGACGGCACCGGACGATTCGGTGTCCCGTTCCGCGCCGGTAAGTGGTGGTGGCGGCTGTACGCCCCGGCAACCGCCAGCGAGGGTGCGGCCGCAGGTCCGCAGGTGGCCTTCATCGGAATGTGAGGCCCCGATGGTGAATGGCGGGTGAACCACGAGGAACGCCAATATTGCCGGAAATCGGATACCTTGATTGCGGTTCGGCTCGAACTCCGGGTCAACCACGGTGTCGGCGATAGACGGAAATGGGCTGATGTCCTACCTCGGATCCGTGGTTTCAAGTGTGACCACGATCGACCGTGCCCGGCTGCGGCGATGGTCGGCGCTCAGGCGCGGACTGCTCGTCGGACTGACGTTCGTGGTCGCGACGTGGTTGACGAATCCGGAGGTGGGTGCACTAGCAGCCGTCGCCGGTCTCTACGTCGGTCTGCAGGATCGCAACGAGCCCGCCCGCTTCACAGCCGAGACGATGACAGCGCAGTCGGTGCTGTTCTTCGTCGTCGTGCTGGCGGGCGGTTTGTTCAGCCCCTGGGTTGCCAGCGCCATCATGATCCTCTGCGCTGCGGTATCCGGTTTGAGTGCTCAGCACGATAAGTCCATCAGCCGGATGTTCGCCGACGTCCTGAACGTTCTGGCGTTCCTTGCCCTGAGTCGGATGACCCAAGAGCTCGTCATACAGAGTGCGGTCGCTGTCTTGGCGGCCGGGCTGCTGCAGGCGGCCGCCACCATCCTGGCCGGACGCTGGACCAGCGACCTGCCCGAACGACGGCCGGTGGCGATGGCCCTCATCGCGGTGGCGGAACATCTGGACGATGCCCAACTGCGACAGAAGTCCACCACCGGACCGGCGGCGGAGGCGGCGATCGTCGAAGCCGACGCGACCATCAGTCGGTCGGATCTCACCCACCGACGCAGACGCGCACTTCGCAAGATCCTGGGCGACGCCGAACAACTGCGGTTGGAGGCGAGCGCCATCCGGGTGCGGCGCGCATTCGACGTACAGGTCATCGAAGAGCCGGAGGTCGACGAGGCCCTCACCATCGCTGCTGCGAGTCTGCGCGCAGCCGCCCAGGCGTTGCTCGATGAGGCAACACCCACGACGACCGGGCGTGGTCAACGAAAAGCTCTCGCGGAGTTGGCGGCTGAGTCCGATCGCGCCCAGCAGATAGCCTCCGACCGGTCAGCGCGCCCTACCGCGCGATCGGTTGCCTCGCAGGCGACCCGCATCGACCGGCATGTGGCGCGGTTGCAGAACGCGGACAGCGAACGAATGAGTTCCAGCATGGTTCCGTTGAGTGACCGGGACTGGGAGGAGTTGCTGCATCCGGGTCCCAGCGACATCCGAAGCGGCCTGCGACTGGCGGTCGCGGCGGTCATCGGGTTGAGCCTGGCCGCCGTGTTCGACCTGCCCCACGGGGCCTGGATCGCCGCGACCAGCGTCGCTCTACTGCGCCCGGACCATCGTGCGCTCACATCCGACACCATTTCCAGAGCGGTCGGGGTCGCTTTGGGTGCCGCGGCCGTGGTGCCGATCGTCTACGTCACGGGCTCGAGCGACGTGACAAACATGATCCTGGTGACCCTGTTGGCCATTGGGGCGTGTGCGGTGACCAGCGCCAATGAGGGCCTCTTCGTCGTGGCGGTGACGGTCTTCACCGTCTTCACCAGGGCCGCTGTGGGGGAGAATCCCGTTCAAGTGGCCGAGACTCGCATGCTGGACGTGTTTGCCGGCTGCGTCATCGCCGTGCTCCTGCTCCTGCTGCTCCCGCTCAAACAGGGAAGACTGCTCGGACGCCAACTCTCCGAGTACGCGGAGGCCACCGCGGAGTGGCTCGACGCGGTTGGACTGCACGCGTCGGGAAAGAAGCCCAAGAAGATGAAGAAGCGCCGCCGGTCGGTGCGCCGAGCCCGAGTCGAGGTGCAGCACGGTCTCGACATACGTCGGATCGAGCCCCTGGGTGCGGGGGTTTCTGCCTGGCGCGGCCAGATCATCTTCACCAGGATCCACGACGCCAGTCGGGCCGCGACGGCTGCACAGATGTCCCTGTCTCACGGTGCGCCGCCTTCGCCGATCGGGGCCGAGGCGGCCCAGCACGCGGCCGCCGTTCTGAGGTGTACCGCCAAGGAGTTGCGGCGACGACACGAACATGACTGTCCCGAGGCCGTGGATTTCCCCGCTACCCCGGACGATGCGGTTGCTGAGTTGCTCGTGCGTTCGGACTCGGAAGCAGTCGCCGCGCTGGCGGCGGTGTCGGACCCGCAAGTTGTGGACTCCTCCGGTGCCGGATAGCTCCTGACAGCCAGTCCGGGTTGCTGGGACGACTCCGCGCGAATCTCCTGCGATACTGCGCAGGTTCATCACTCGGGTGGAAGCAGGGAGAAGCAGATGCTGAAAGTCGCTGAGGTCGGCAACAAGATCGACAAGGCCACGTTCAAGGCAGCCGTGCCACAGTTGCGCTTGGAGTTGGTGAACGCGCAGTACGACCTGCGAGACGCGGACTTCCCTGTGATCATCTGGATCGCCGGCGACGACCGGATCGCGGCCAATGAAGTGGTCAACCGGATCAACGAGTGGATGGATGCGCGATTCATCGACACCCGGGTCTTCGCCGACTACAGCCAGGAGGAAGCCGACCGACCGGCACTGTGGCGACTGTGGCGTGCGCTACCGCCCAAGGGGAAGACCGCCGTGTTCGCCGGGGGCCTGATGCGGACCGCGACGATGCGCGCCAACGGTGAGATCGACGAGGAGAATTTCGGAAGCTGGTTGCGCCACGTGCGCGGAATGCAGAACGAGATGGTGGCCGAAGGTGCGCTGGTGATCAAGTTCTTCTTCCACACCCCAGAGAAGCTCCAGCGCAAGAAGTTGAAGAAGGCCGAGGCGAATCCGGCCCAGGGCTGGCAAGTTGATCAACGCGATTGGGCGGCGCTCGACCAACTCGGCGAGACGATGCCGATCGTGGAACGAATCCTGCGCGAGACCAGTGCCCCCGGGGCACCGTGGACGATCGTCGAATCCACCGATGCCCGCTACCGCGACCTGACGGTGGGACGGACCATCCTTGCGGCCCTGCAGGCACGACTGGCCCAACCCGCCGTCACCGGACCGTCAGTGGCGGAGTCGGTGTTCGGCGACGTCGATGGGGAGGCGAACGTCCTCAGCGGGGTGGACCTGAGCCAGTCCCTGGATAAGGCCGCCTACCGTAAAGAACTGGCCAGGCTTCAGGGTCGACTGCGCAAGCTCTCGATCGAGGCCCGCGAACGCGGAGTCAGCACTGTCCTGGCGTTCGAAGGGTGGGACGCCGCAGGCAAAGGTGGGGTCATCCGGCGTCTGACGGCTGCCTTGGAGGCCGGTGACTATCGGATCGTTCCCGTCGCGGCGCCGACCGAGGAGGAGCGCAGGTACCCCTACCTGTGGCGGTTCTGGCGCGATCTGCCACCTGCCGGCCGCTTCGTCATCTTCGACCGGACGTGGTACGGCCGGGTCTTGGTGGAACGCATTGAAGGCTTCGCGGACGCTGCGGAGTGGCAGCGGGCCTACGACGAGATCAACGATTTCGAGGCGCAATTGGCTGAACGGGGCTACTACGTGGCGAAGTTCTGGCTCCACATCTCGCAGGAGGAACAACTGGCGCGGTTCCAAGCGCGCGAGGAGACCCCCTACAAGCAACACAAGATCACCGAAGAGGACTACCGCAACCGCGAGAAGTGGGACGACTACGTCGGGGCCATCGACCAGATGGTGTTGCGCACAACGACCGAGCGTGCCCAGTGGCATGTGATCCCGGCCAACAACAAGTACTTCGCTCGGATCGCAGTCCTCAAGGCCGTGACGAAGGGACTTCGCAAGACACTGCGGGAGTCCTGACCCGCTGGAGTACAAATGAAGTATGGACAATCAGCCCTCTGACGCCGTCAACCAGGCCGGCGAAGTCGGCGTCGTGATCGACGTCGTCGGACTGAGAAAGCACTTCGGCCGCACCGAAGTGCTCAAAGGGCTTGACTTGCGGGTTCTCCCCGGGGAGGTGCATGCCTTCCTCGGTCCCAACGGTTCCGGAAAGACCACCACCTTGAGGCTTCTGCTGGGACTGCTGCGCTCGAACGGCGGGAGCATGACAGTGCTCGGGATGGACCCATGGCGGCAGCCGGCTGATCTGCACCGACACCTCGCCTATGTCCCCGGCGACGTCAATCTTTGGCCGAACCTCTCAGGAGGTGAGGTCATCGACCTGCTCGGTCGGCTGAGAGGGGGGATCGACCCGGTCAGAAGGGCCTCACTCATCGAACGCTTCGACCTGGATCCGACCAAGAAGGGCCGCACCTATTCGAAGGGCAACCGTCAGAAGGTCGCGCTCATCGCAGCACTCGCCAGCGATGTCGAGCTGAATCTGATCGACTAACCCACGGCTGTGCTGTACCCGTTGATGGAGTCCGCCTTCAAGGAATGCGTGTCCGAACTGCGGACATCCGGACG
>CAYMPK010000220.1:0-1267 GCA_964392145.1 uncultured Actinomycetes bacterium
ACCTACCTTGGCGATGCCCGATCCAACATGGGGAACTCGTTGCTCATGATGGGCGCCATCATGGGCTCCGACGTACGAATCGCGAGCCCGCAACAGTTGTGGCCCAGCGCTGACGTACAGGTCGAGGCGGCGACGCAGGCATCGCGATCAGGAGCCCGGATCACCCTCACCGACGACCCCGCGGAGGTGTTGGGCGGGGCTGACTTCGTCATCACGGATGTCTGGGTCTCGCTGGGCGAACCCGCCGATCTGTGGGCCGACCGGGTCGCGTTGCTCGCGCCCTACCAGGTCAACGCCGACACGATGGCGGCCACCGGGAACCCGGATGTGAAGTTCCTCCACTGCTTGCCTGCTTTTCACGACACGAATACGAAAGTGGGGCAGCAGGTAGCTGAACTGACGGGGATGTCCAACGGCTTGGAGGTCACCGATGACGTCTTCTCCTCACCCGCGAACATCGCCTTCGATGAGGCGGAGAACCGATTGGACACGATCAAGGCCGTGATGGTTGCCACCATCGGCAGCGACTGATCGGCGAGGTCGGTTGGCGACCACCGGCCTGGCTCAGCCCAGGACTTCCAGCAGGACGTCGATGCCGTGGTCGAGATCCGTTAGGTCGATCACCAACGGTGGCGCGATCCGAAGCGTCGTCGTGTGGGTCTCTTTCACGATGACGCCATGTTCGAGCGCTCGCTCGCATCGTGGACGGGCCGGACCGACCGCAGGATCGAGGTCGACCCCTGCCCACAGTCCGCGACCGCGGGTCTCCACGACCGCGGCCGGTGCCTCGTCTCGGAGTCTTCCCAGCATGTGGTCACCCAACTCCTGGGAGCGCTGTTGCACCGTGCCTTCGGCCAGCATGGCGATCACCTCACGCCCGATCGCCAAGGCCAGCGGGTTGCCGCCGAAAGTGGACCCGTGCTGACCTGGATGAAGTACGGACAGCACGTCATCGCGCGTCACCACGGTGGAGATCGGGATGATGCCGCCGCCCAGGGCCTTGCCCAGCAGCAATACGTCCGGGGTGACGCCTTCCCAATCGCATGCGAGGGTCTTGCCTGTCCGGCCCAGGCCTGACTGGATCTCATCGGCCATGAACAACACGTTCGCGTCCCGGCAGGCCTCGGCAGCCGCCGCGAGGTAGCCATCCGGTGGGATCAGCACTCCGCCTTCACCTTGGATTGGCTCCACCAGGAAGGCCACGACGTTGGGGTCCGTCAGGGCCGACCTGAGGCTGGCCACGTCACCGTAGTCGACCGACTCGAAG
>CAYMPK010000220.1:1277-4503 GCA_964392145.1 uncultured Actinomycetes bacterium
CGGGGGTGTAGGGGCCGAAATCATCGCGGGCCACCGGGTCATCGCTGAACGAGATGATGGTGGTGGTACGCCCGTGGAAATTGCCGTGGGCCACCAAGATCTTCGCCTCGTCGGCTGGCACACCTTTGATGCGGTAGCCCCAGGCTCGGGCCGTCTTTATCGCGGATTCCACAGCCTCCGCCCCGGAGTTCATCGGAAGGACGCGATCCAGTCCGACCAGCGCCGCCAGTTCCTCGCAGAAAGGCCCTAACTGATCGGAATGGACCGCCCGGCTGGTGAGGGTCACGCGACCCAGCTGTCGCTCGGCCGCAGCGATCAGACGGGGGTGCCGATGTCCAAAGTTCAGCGCCGAGTAGGCGCTCAGGAAGTCCAGATAACGTCTGCCCTCGACATCGGTCACCCACGAGCCCTCGGCCGTGGCCACCACCACCGGGAGGGGGTGATAGTTGTGCGCGCCGCGCGCATCTTCCAGGTCGATCAATTCTTTGGAGTCCACCCTGGCGAGAGTAGCAACGAGAGCGAGACCTTCCCGGTTGGCCGCGCGGGGTGCCCCCGCGTACAGGGCTTGCACGCCCCCGGCTACCACCCCTCGGCTCCTTTCGAGGCGACGTCCTCAGGCGGCTACCTGGCCTCAGGCGGCTACCTAGCCTCAGGCGAAAACCGAGGCGCCGGCGAAGTAGAACATGAACGCGAACACAAGTGCCAACGGGGGCAGCACCGGGATCAGGAAGAGCAAGACGATCCGCACACCGTGACCTCCTGACCTGGTCCGGGAGGTGAGTCCGGCCCAGGCGACTGTTCCGACAACCAGGATCAGCGATGAACCCGCGTACACACCGAGGGCGGCAAGCCCCAGGTCGCTGCAGCCCGACCAGCCGCTGTCGCACCCGAACGCAGCTGCCAGCAGCAGGATGTAGCCCAAGGGGACGGCGAAGCCCAGAACAACCAGTCCCTCCAGGAGGAACACCCAGAATGGGATACCACCCGCACCTGACGGTTGCGGGCCGGTGGCGGCGTCGACTGTCATGGCTGCGAAACTACCTGCCGGGGCGTCGCGATCGGGCGCACCTCGGCAACTCGGGAAGTGGTGAGGATGCGATGGTGACCGGGCCGCGCATTCCCACGACCTACGACGTCGTACGCGTGATCGGCTTGCCGCGACAACTGTGGCGTCGGCGCCAGGAGCGCGGCAACTCCGCCTTCGCGATAGCCCTGTTGGAGTCCTCCCGCTATCGCAAGGCCGCCTACGACTTCATCGCGGCGAGGATGGCCGACCCTGGACTTCTGCACGATTTCGATCTCTCGACCGACGACATCGCGGTGGATGTCGGGGCCTTCAAGGGCAACTGGACGACGGCGATCCTGGACCGGCACAGCTGCCGGGTTGAGGCATTCGAACTTAGTCCGGACTACTTCGACGGCCTCCGCCAACTCGCCGAGGATCGGAAGGGTGTCGCACTCCACGAGTATGGGCTGGGTGCCGTCGACCAGGTCGTCGACGTCTGGCGCCGGGACATGGGCTCATCTACCTATGCCTCGCCGGAGGACGGCGGCGACATGGAGATCATCGAAGGTCGGATCCGGGATGTCGCGGCAGTCTGGTCGGAACTCGGCTGGGAGCGGGTCGCCGTGATGAAACTGAACATCGAGGGAGGCGAGTACGACCTGCTGGACCGGATGATCCAACAGGGATTGCTCGAACGGGTGGACACCTTCATCATCCAGTTCCATGAGTGGATCCCGGGCGCCTACACGCGGCGGCGTCGAATCAGGCGGGAACTGGCCAGATCCCACACCCAGGTGTGGAACTACCCGTTCGTGTGGGAGAAATGGCAGCGAAACCCTGAATGATGCTGGCCGGAGGCCTCAGGAGTCTCCCGTCCAACTGATCTCGGCAGTGCGTCCCAGGTAGGCGCCGAAACTGCGGAGGGATACCTCGAGCCCCTTGCGCTGCGACGCCGGCACATCCATGAGGGGCGTGGCAGTGAGCTTCACACTCGTCTTGTTCACCTTGCGCCGCCAGGTCCCCGTGACCCTGCCGCCAGTGACCAGGGTCGGTTGGAAGACGCCGTTGTTGCCGGGGATGATCGCCTGCTTGTGCTCGGCATCAAGCACCAGCGAGCGATCCTTGATGCCGAGCAGGAACTCGTCGAAGCCGGGCAACGCACGAGCAGCGGCGGTCGATGTCGTCGTCTTCAACGCTGTTGGGTCATCCAAGACTGCCAACGCGTCGGCCGCCAGGTACATGGGTTTCCCGGATACCGAGACCTCGGCCAGATCAGCTCCGGAGCCTGCGATGGCCACCTTGGTGTCGGCCGCGGTGAGCCCGGTCCAGCCCGCGAAGTCGGCCCGGCTACAGGGGCCGTGGCTACGGAAGTAGCGAAGGGCCATGATCGCGAGTCCCTCCTCGCGGGAGGGCGAGTTGGGGCTGTCCACCCACTCGTCGAGCAGCACGAACAACTGCTCGCCGTCCTGCACAGGGCCCATACAGGTCACACCGACTTGGCTCGAGTACCAGAGAAGGTGGTAGGCGTGCTGCCCTGTCGTGCTCAAGCCGGCCTGCGACAGGGCGGCGATGCAGTCCTTGCGTGACAGTCGTCCACCGCCGGTCAACGCCTCGGCCAGGACGTCGGGGGCTCGGTTCGCGTCCTCCTCCGGCAGCCCGATGATCGCCCGCCGGCGCGCCGCCCCGGTGAGGACGCGCGGGCCCATCAGGTCGAGCATCCAACGCGCATCCTTCGGCGGGACGAAGTGGACGGTGCTGCGCATCGGCCAGGTGCGCAACGCCTGGCCGCTGTTGATCGCGGCATCGATGTCGGCCTCGGTGTTTCCCGGCAGCCGGATCCCGAACGACCTTTTGCCGCTGCTGAGATCTTGGGCCTGCATGGCCCCGAACCAGGAGACCACCTCGGCCGGATCCTTCGGTGGTGCGGACAGCTTGGGTGCCAGCAGCAGGCTGTTCAGTCGGATGGCACGTGCCTGCGCTGGGGTGAGGGTCACGTCAGGTGCCATGCTCGTCAGGCCCCGTCAACGGTCGCATCGCGTGGTGGCTGTTCGCGGGCGGCGTCCAAAGCCGAGGTGATATCGGCCACGAGGTCCGCGGCGTCCTCGATACCCACAGACAATCGCACCAGATCCGTCGGGACCGCCAGTTCCGATTCGGCCACCGACGCGTGCGTCATCACCGCGGGGAGCTCGATCAGGGATTCGACCCCGCCGAGGGATT
>CAYMPK010000221.1:0-4471 GCA_964392145.1 uncultured Actinomycetes bacterium
GTAGTGGCCGACGCCCAGCCATCGGTGGCGGCCCGCAGCGCCTGGCAGGACCGGGCGATCGCGGCCTGCGACTTCCTGCAAGGCCCACTGATGCGAAGCGACGGGTTGGTCGGGGACCACCTCACTGCATCACGGGCCTTGGAACCCACCGTGTGGATGTACAACCAGGGCCTGCTGCTGCAACTCCTCGCCCGGAACCCACGTTCGCTGACCGCCGCACGGTTGTTCGCCGACCGGGTGGAGCACCAGGTGGCACCGCAGGAGATGGCCCGCCAGCCCGCTGTCTTCACCAGCATGTGGTGGCGAGCGAAGTTGGTGTTGGCTGCGCACGATCCGGATGTCGATGTCTCGGGAGTCGAGACCTTCCTTGCCGAGGCGTGGGAGCACGGTCGGGCTTCCGGCGGCTTCCTGAGTGCACTGTCGCGCTACGACGACGGGGTCGTCCTCGACCACGCTGCGGTCACCGGACTGATGGCCGCCTACGCCCTGGGACCGGGGTTCTGGGGTCGGCTGCTCTGAGGCGGCCTGCCGTGGGCCGCTCACGCGAGTCCCGGTCGGCGTCCACATCCTTACGCCCCCGTAACCTACGAGAGCGTAAGTTACGGTACCGTAGGTTAGGTGAATGCGATCCTCCGCGCCGCGCAGCGGCTCACAACCCCCCTTCTGCCGGATGACTACTTGACGCTGGTGGATCCGCTGTGGTCGAGCACCCGGATCCGGGCACGAGTGGTCTCACTTGACCCCGAGACATCCGACACCGTGACTGCGCACCTGCACCCGTCTCGACACCTGCCGCGGCTCGCGGGCCAGTACGTGCGCCTCGGTGTCGACATCGACGGAGTCCGCCAGTGGCGCTCCTACTCCATCAGTTCGGCACCAGCAGACCCGGTCGTTTCGATCACTGTCAAGCGCATCGACGGTGGTCTCGTATCCAACCACCTGACACGGCAACTCCGGCCCGGCGACGTGGTGCACCTCGAGGCGCCCCAGGGCGACTTCGTGCTACCGGTGGACGTTGGCGCAGTCGAGGTGCTCCTCGTCGGCGCCGGCTCGGGTCTCACGCCGATCATCTCGATGCTGCGGGATCAGCGCCGGCATCGAACGGTCGCGCATGCGACGGTGGTGGCAGTTGCGCGCACCGAGCAGGACCTGCTCTTCCGGCAGGAGCTGCAGACGCTGGCCGAGGAGTGCGCATGGCTAGATGTGCGCGTGCACCTCACGGCGGAGACCGGCCGTCCTGACATCGCAGCGCTGGCGGGGACAGGGAGCCCGGGGCGCGCGCCAAGGGCCTGGGTGTGCGGACCGGCTGACTTGCTCGAGAGCGCGGAACACGCCTGGAGTGAAGCCGGGCTACGCGATCGATTGACGGTGGAACGGTTCCACACACCGCTGTTGACCGAGCCGGGCGCGGGCGGCACCGTCACCTTCACCGCAAGTTGCCGAAAGGTCCGACTAGACGGGAGTACCAGCATCCTCGCCGCGGGTGAAGATGCGGGCATCCTGATGCCCCACGGATGCCGGATGGGCATCTGCCACAACTGCGTGCTGCCCAAGAACAGCGGGCGGGTTCAGGACCTGCGCGATGGCCGCGTCAGCGGTGACGCCGATGACCTTGTTCAGACCTGCGTCTCGACCCCTGTCGGGGATGTCGAGATCGACCTCTAGGAGCACCCCATGACCACCGCCAGACCCGCACTCTCGGCAAGCCAGATCAACGACTTCGGGAATCGCCTGGACGCCATTCGCCAAGGCGTCCTCGATGATCTGGGTGCCGACGACGCCGCGTACATCCACCGCCTGATTGCGATCCAACGAGGGCTCGAAGTCTCGGCGCGTGCCACGTTGCTGTTCTCAGTCCTACCACCGGCCTGGTTGGCCGGCACAACCATGCTGAGCCTGGCCAAGATCCTGGAGAACATGGAACTCGGGCACAACATCCTCCATGGACAGTGGGACTGGCTGCGCGATCCCGATATCCACTCCACCACCTGGGAGTGGGACAGCGCGATAAGCGCAGATGACTGGAAGAAGTCACACAACGCCATGCATCACACTTGGACAAATGTGATCGGCAAGGATCTGGACGTCGGCTATGGACGACTGAGGGTGACGTCAGACCAGCAATGGCAACCCGAACACCTGGTACAGGTTCCACTGAATGTGCTGATCGCGCTCTTCTTCGAGTACGGAATCGCCATGTACGACGCCGTGCAGGAGAGCGACGCCCGTGGTGAGGGTCGAGGTAGCGCGTTGAAGTCGATGTGGCGCAAGGTGAAGCCGCAAGCCATCAAGGACTACCTCGCCTGGCCACTGCTGTCCGGGATCTCCGCGCCGACGACGTTGACCGCGAACGTCACCGCCAACATCATCCGCAACGTCTGGACGCACACGATCATCTTCTGCGGCCACTTCCCCGACGACGTCGAGTTCTTCACCGAGGAACAGATCGTCGACGAGACCCGAGGGGAGTGGTACCTGCGCCAACTGCAGGGTTCGGCCAACATCTCCGGTGGCCCGCTGTTCCACATAATGAGCGGCAATCTGAGCCACCAGATCGAGCACCACCTGTTTCCCGATCTGCCCTCGAACAGGTACTCCGACATCGCACCGCAGGTGCAACAGCTGTGCCGGGAGTACGGCCTGCCCTATACGACCGGACCCTTGGCCAAACAGAGCGCCCAAGTGTGGCGCTCACTGGCCCTGCTTTCGCTGCCGTACCCCACCCCCGCGCAAACTACGGCTGCCTGACGGCGGACCCCTGCGCCTTTCCAGTGAGTTGGGGATCGTGCCGTTGTTGTGCCGACCCGGGCCACCTGGCCGATCGGTACCAGTAGGGCGCGGGCACAATTGCCCGGTGCGCCTTCCACACGCTGTCGCAGCCCTGAGCCTCGTGGCGCTGACGGCATGTGCCGGATCCGCGGCAAGCACCCCCAGCGGATCGGGGTCGCCATTCGACGCACCTGGCCACGACGGGTCGCGGTTGGTGGCCAGGAATGTCGGAGGATCCGGAAGCCCCACGCAACCAGGCGGATGCCCCGATCCCACCCGGTTCGATGCCACCACGCTGGCGCGGTCGCTGATCATGGTCGGGGTGTCAGGGGACACCACCGAGATTCCTGCCTGGCTCGGGGCGGGCGGCACGCCGGGTTCCGGTGCCTTCGTCATCGATGGCGAGGATGGCCTGAGCGCTGGGTCGTTCGCCACTCTGGCGAGGGAACCCAACTCACCGCTCATCGCCGTCGACTACGAGGGCGGACTGGTCAGTCGACACTCCTTCCAGTTCTCCGAGGCGCCTTCCGCAGCGGAGCAGGCGGCGCAGTCAACGCCGGCGCAAGTGCGCCAACTAGCGGCCGCCAAAGGTCGCGCGATGAGGTCCGTCGGGGTGAACACTGACTTCGCCCCCGTGGTGGACCTGAACCTCGGCAGCCCCATCGTGGGCTCGAGGTCCTTTGGCTACGAACCGGATCAGGTAATCACCTACGCCAGCGCCTTCGCGGCTGGACTGCACGATGCCGGGGTGCTGCCGGTGCTCAAGCACTTCCCGGGACACGGTTCCGCCGCAGGCGACTCTCACCAGGATCTGCCCACCACGGACACCTGGGATCGGCTTCGTTCCAGGGATCTGCTGCCCTACCGGAGTCTGCTGGCCCAGCCCGGCCCCTGGGCCGTCATGGTGGGACACCTGCACGTACCCGGACTCTCCAGCGACGGTGAACTGCCGACGTCCCTCGACCCGGCGACCTACCGCGTATTGCGTGACGACCTGCATTTCACCGGACCGGCCATAACCGACGACCTTGCCGACATGCGAGCGGTGACCGATCGGATGAGCACCCCAGAGGCCGTTGTTCGTGCCATTGCCGCGGGAGCGGACCAGGCCCTGCTCGCCGAGCCGGACAACTATCAGGCCGCAGTGGCAGCGCTGGCCGACTGGGGAGCATCGGATCTCGGGCATCGTCAGCGCATGCTGGAGGCCGCCCGAAGGCTGGCGACGGTGCTGCCCTGCAGCCGGAACTGAGCCACGTCCGCCGTCAGGCGGAGTACGCGACCTCTCCGTCGATGCGGGTCTCGGAGCACGTGATGGTGTCCCACGACATGGGGTCGGCCGTCCAGGGGTTGTCGCTCAGGATCGCATAGTCGGCGCGCTTCCCGACTTCCAGAGTCCCCCGATCATCGGCATGGATCTGCCAGGCGGCATCCACCGTGATCGCCTTCAGGGCGGTCTCCGGATCGACGCACTCCGCCGGGTTCAGGACTTCATTGTTGTCCTTCATGAGACGAGTCACCGCGGTCTTGGCGGACAACAGCGGATGGAACGGCGTCACGTTGTAGTCCGAGTGCAGCGAGGGACGAAGCCCTGCCCCGACCGCCGTCTTGACCATGTCCAAACGGTTCGCCCGCTCCGGACCCAGGATGACGTCGCGGAACACCCGGCCCCAGTAGTAGACGTGGTTCATCAGGAATGACGGCG
>CAYMPK010000222.1:0-4334 GCA_964392145.1 uncultured Actinomycetes bacterium
TCACCAACCTGTCCTGATTGCGGCAGGCCGCTTGGACATCGTGTCGCCGATCGCCACTGCCGGCCTTCTGGCGGGCCGCCTTCCGCAAGCCAAGAGCGTCATCTACACAGACGCCGGACACGCCTTCCTCTTTCAATATCCCGATGGTTTCGGGAAACGCGTGAACGCATTCCTGTCGGGCTGCTGAAGCCCCACATGCCCTAGAGCCGACCGACTCCCACGCTCCCCCTCTCGGCAGGCTGACGTGTCAGGTGACCGCGCCCACCCTCGGGCGCGTCGACGACAGGGAGGCGACGCGGTCTACCTCGGCCCGCCTGGTGCGGGCGGCGGCAGCGCACAACCTCAGTCGGCGAATGACCAACGGCGTCGCTCGGACGGCGCCGAGTTCTCGCACCGATCGCGCCGCATACGCACTGCACGAGACCTCCTGGGTGCAGACGTTCGGCGTGTGGGCAGAGATGCGCCGCTTGTACCAACGCAAGGCCGACAGACTTCCACGGGTTGCCCAGTGAAACCGTGAATCATCCCGGAACTCGGTGGGCACCTCGACTGTCGTCGAGCCGGCCGCGCTCGCCGAGCTGACCAGCACGAGTAGCAGAACCCGAAGGTTGGTGTCGCACAGGTCGGAGAAGGCACAGCCGCAACTGGCGCACATCGCGGCGTCCTCGCCCCGGCTCCACCACTTCGACGCTTTGGATTGCGGCGCGGCACCCGCATCGGTGTTTCCCGCCGCTTGAGGATCCGGTGGCGGAGGCAACGGTGGCGGTGTTCGGGGGCCGGGGTCCTCTCCCGCGGCCGCGCGTCGCTGCCACTCTTCGTCGGCCACCCGCCATTCCTCGAATGCGGATGCCTCGGCATCCGCGCCGGCGGCGGCTGCTGCCTTCTCCGGGCCAGCAGCTGGGACGTCGCCACCTTCCTCGGCTCCGTCTTTGCTCGGGCCGCTCGTTTGTGCCAAGGCGGCCACCTCCTCAACTTCGTATACCACGTATCCACCGTGCGCTCACACACGGGCAGGCCCACCTTAGCGACAACTGCGGGGCGGTCGGTCAAGATCATTCCCCGGCGTGCGAGGATCCGGGCATGCCCGCCGGGAAGCCAAACCTCGAAGGCCATGTCAGGTTCGAACTGGACCGCTGGACCGGCGACCAGTTGGCGACCAGCGTGAGCGAGGAGGCCGCGGCGCTGTACGCCTGGCTCGGGTCGGTGCGCGTGGATCAGATCCTCGATGCTGATGAAACCGAGCGGGCGCTCATCGACATCGCATGCAACGGCGAACTCGACGAGCGCGTGCTTCAGTCGGTCGTCGACTCCGTACGTGCCGCGCACCGGGAGGCCGGGAAGGACACCACGCAGCTGTCGCAGTTGGTATCCCGGGAGACCTACGACTCCGCGGCGGCCACGCTGATGGGTTTGGAGGACCTCCGGGCTGAGATCACCTTGCAGGTGACCACCAGCGAGGTCTACTCCCAACTCATGTCACACGTCCTCTATCAGGGAATCAAGAACTACCTGCAGACCGAGAACGTCATCGCGAAGAAGGTTCCAGGGGCCGCCACCCTGATGCGACTGGGCCAGAATGCCGTCAACTCCGCGGCGCCGAAGCTCGAGAAGAGCATCGATAGACAACTCACCGCGTTCGTCAACTCCAACATCTCGGACACCATTCGAGACAGCCGCAACTACCTTGACCGGGTGTTGGACGAAGCGGTGTTGGGGGCTGTTTCGGACGAGATCTGGCAGACGAACGCGGAGTCGACCGTGGCTGATGTCGCGGCCTTGATGCCGGCCGAGGCACTCGAGGAGTTGGTACGGGCCGGTTGGGATGCCTGGGTCCGCCTCCGCGGAACCCCCGTGACTTCCCTGATCCTGCAGGCGGCGATCCAGCAGTTCTTCATCGCCCACGGCTCGCGTCCGGTGACCGAACTGTTGACCGAGGCGGGATTCGATGAAGACCGGTCAGTCGACATCGCCATCGCGTACCTGACTCCAGCCCTCACCCAGGCAGCCACAGACGGCTTCCTCGAGTCGCGGATCAGAGCCCGCTTGGCCCCGTACTACGAGTCCCTGGGGACCTGAGCCCGTCACCGCTCCTCCGGTGCCGCGCCCTCCGGCCGGTCCTCCCAGTCCACTCTTCGCTGATCGCGGTAAGCGTCGACTGCTTTCCTGATGGTGGGGTAGAACTGGCCGGACGGAATGGCGGGATCGAGCTCGTACGCCCTGAGCTTCTCCATCACCGGATCCTTCAACTCCGCGAACACCAGCAGCGTCCCTTGCTTGGAGAGGGCGGCGGCCAGGTCATCGAGCATGTCGCAGGCCGACGTATCGACATCCGTTATCGGCTCCGCAGCCACAATGACCCACCCGGGACTGCCCTGGGCCTCCGCGAGGGCTCGGACCTTGTCCCGGAAGGTCCTGGCGTTGGCGAAGATCAACGGCGCATCAAAGCGAAGGATCGTGCATCCCGGCAACAGTTCGGCGTTGGGATGACGGGCGATGTCGTGGAACCCGGCCAGGTGCGGCACCTTTCCGAGAACGGCCTGGTGGGGCCACCAGACCCTACGGAAGACGTTCGCAACCGAGATCGCGATGGCGATGACGATTCCTGGCAGCACCCCGAAGATCGCAACGCCGAGGAAGGCGATGACCGCGATGAAGAAGTCGGCACGGCGCTGGTGCCACAGCCGTCGGGTTGCGGGGAAGTCGGCAAGCGAAAGCGACGCCGTGATGACGACGGCTGCCAGCGCAGCTTGCGGAAGATCGGCGAACAACGACGGCAGCGCGACCAACATCGTGACGATGACGACGGCACCGACGATGCCGGTGAGCTGCGACTTGGCCCCCGCCTGCTCGGCAACCGCCGTGCGGGAGCCACTGGTGCTCACCGGAAAGCCCTGGAAGAGACCGGCAGCGGCGTTGGCCACACCGATGCCGATCATCTCCTTGTCACCGTCTACCTCTTCGCCGCGACGCTCGGCGAACGAGGTCGCGGTGGAGATCGTGTCGGTGAGGGCCACCAGCGCGATCCCCAGAGCTCCGGCGACCAGGATGGGCATGTCCGACAGCGCCACCGCGGGGACGGAGGGCAAGGGGATTCCCTGGGGCAGCGTTCCCACGACCTTCACCCCGGCCTGCTGCAGGTCGAACAGGATCGTGGCGCCGATCGCCAGCACAACCGCCACCAGCACGCCCGGGATCCGGGGCATGAATCTCTTGCAACCCAGAATGACCGCTATGGCACCGAGCCCGACCGCCGCAGCCTGCGGGATCACGTCGCCGGCGAGTACTCCCTGGACGAAGCCGACACAGTCCCCGATGAAATTGTCCGAGTCGATGGGGAAGCCGAGGAGTTTGGGTAGTTGGCCGACGAAGATCGTCAAGGCCAAACCATTCATGTATCCCAGGATCGTCGGTTTGCTCAGCAGATCCGCCACGAAGCCGAGCCGACCCACCCCCGCGGCGATCATGAAGGCACCGGTAAGCAGCGCCAGCATCGAAGCCAGGGCGATCGCTCGAGCCGGACTTCCGTCCGCCCCCGCCAGCGGCAGAATCGTCGCCGCGATCATCGGCCCGAGGGAGGAGTCCGGCCCCAGCACAAGCACCTTCGAGGGTCCGAAGATGGCATACGCCACCAGACAGAGCACCGAGGTATAGAGCCCGGTGACCGCTGGCAGTCCGGCGAGTTCGGCATAGGCCATGCCTTGTGGCACCAGCAGCGCGGAGAGCACGAGTCCGGCCACGATGTCCTTCGGCAGCCAGGCGCGTTGATAGCCGGCCAGGTTCGAGACGCCGGGCAGCACCCGACCCACCCGCCTGCGCGCGAGGCGCTGTCCAGCCGAGGTCTCCACAGGCTCAGACTGGCCTACACCGCGCGGGTTTGCCCCACCAACCGTTGTACTTCAGGGGGCACCGGGCACACCTCACATCCGTTCGGCAGTCCCATGACCGCGCGAATGTGCTGGAATGGACAGCCGACGCTGGAAATTGGACTGTCGCCGAGGAGGTGGCCCCCATGGACCCCATGGCTGCCTTCTTCGACTACTCCCCCGACCTGCTGGCGATCATCACGCCGGATGGCGACATCGTCAGGACCAATTCGGCCTGGGAGTCGCTGCTCGGCTATCGGCGAGAGGAACTCGACGGGCTGACGCTGTTCGACCTGCTTCATCCTGATGATGTCGAAGGCACCGCAGCGGTTCTCAAGAGCCTCAATGGCGACGGCACCGCACGAGCTTTCAGCAACCGCCACCGACACCGCGACGGATCATGGCGCCATCTCTCCTGGCGGGCGAACTCGGAGCCGTCGGGATACGTTTTCGCCTCAGCCCACGACGTCC
>CAYMPK010000223.1:0-3387 GCA_964392145.1 uncultured Actinomycetes bacterium
GCATGAGCTCCGGGGTGTCGTTGCAGGCGTATCCGAACATCAGGCCCTGGTCGCCGGCACCCTGTTGGTCGAACGGATCGACCGAGTGGTCGGTGCGCTCCTCCAGCGCGTCGTCGACTCCCTGAGCGATATCCGGGGACTGCTTGCCGATCGCAACGGTGACTCCGCAGCTCTTGCCGTCGAAGCCCTTCTCCGAGGAGTCGTAGCCGATGTCGAGCACCTTGTTGCGCACCAGGTCGGGGATGTCGACCCAGGTGGACGTGGTCACCTCACCGCCGACAACCACCAGACCGGTGGTGAGCAACGTCTCAACCGCGACCCGCGACTTGGGGTCGTCCTTGAGCATCGCGTCGAGGATGGTGTCGCTGATCTGGTCGGCGATCTTGTCCGGGTGACCTTCGGTCACAGACTCGGATGTGAACAGGCGCCCTGCCATGGAGATATCCCTACGTGTTGTCGTGTTGTCTATTTGTCGGTCGCGTGCCGTGCGCGCGGGAACGGCGACGAGTCTACTTCAGCGCCCCGGAAGCCAGAACGGCGTCCCACACCGAGTCGGCCAGCCGCCGCTTGGAGACCATCGGGATGTCCAGCTCGTAACCGTCCCGACCGATCACGGTCGCGGCGTTGCGGTCGACCTCAAAGGCGAGACCGTCGCCGACTTCGTTCACGACCAGCAGGTCACAACCCTTGCGGGCCAGCTTCCGTCGGCCGTACTCCAGGTAGTCGGCGGCCTCGTCGCCCGTCTCGGCCGCGAAGCCGACGACGACCGGTGTGTCGGCATCCCCCCTGGCCGCGACCAGATCAGCGAGGATGTCGCCGTTCTCGGTGACCCGGATCTCGGTGAGCGAACCGGACTCCTTCTTCAGCTTCGTCTCGGCGACTTCTACCGGCCGGTAGTCGGCGACGGCGGCCGCCATCACCACGGCGTCGACATCACTCCGGGCGAGTACCTCGGCCCTCATCTCAGAAGCATCGACGACCGTGACGACCTCGACCCCGGCAGGGACCGGCACCGTCGAGTTGGCCGAGATCAGCGTGACCTCGGCCCCGCGGGCCGTCGCTGCCGCCGCCAACGCGAATCCCTGCTTGCCCGATGATCTGTTACCCAGGTAGCGCACCGGGTCGAGGAACTCCCGGGTGCCGCCGGCGCTGACGACCACGGTCCGGCCCTCGAGGTCACGAACCGGAACCCCGCCATCGAGGACCGCCTGAGCAGTGTCGAACAACTCCGCCGGGTCTGGAAGACGGCCGGGCCCGGTGTCGGCGCCGGTAAGTCGTCCGACCGCGGGGTCGATCACCATCGCCCCGCGCTCGCGAAGCAATGCCACGTTGGCCACCGTCGCCGGGTGCTGCCACATCTCGGTATGCATGGCCGGCGCGAAGACGACCGGACACCGCGCAGTGAGCAGCACGTTCCCGAGTAGGTCCGGAGCCAGCCCCTGCGCGGCGCGCGCGAGCACGTCGGCTGTTGCCGGCGCCACCATGATCAGGTCCGCCTGCTGCCCGAGGCGGACATGGGTGACCGACGGCACATCGGCGAAGACATCGGTGGGAACGGCGCGGCCGCTCAGCGCCTCCCAGGTGGGTGTCCCCACGAAGCGCAGGGCGGATTCGGTCGGGACGACCGTGACCTCGTGGCCGGCCTCTGTCAGCCGGCGCAGCAACTCGCACGCCTTGTAGGCAGCTATGCCGCCTGTTACGCCGAGAACCACCCGGGACATGGTCGGCTACTGGCTCAGACTTCGGATACCTCGACCGAGCCGGTATCCGGATCGACCGCGGTGATCTCGAGCAGGTCGGCGTCGATCTCGCGCAGGGCGATGGACAGCGGCTTCTCCTGAACGTGGGTCTCCACCAGCGGCCCGACATTCTCCAGCAGCCCCTCGTCGAGCTGGGAGTAGTAGGCGTTGATCTGGCGGGCGCGTTTGGCGGAGTAGATCACCAGCGCGTACTTGGATCCCGTCTTGTCCAGCAGGTCGTCGATCGGCGGGTAGGTGATCCCCTGGGGGCGCACATCGATGCCGGGCACGGTATTCCTTCCAGTTCGCGGACTCCCGCGATCTCTCAACCGCGGGAGGAATCCGCCAAGTCTAACAAGGCGGTGGCCGTCTGGTTGACCTCAGTGTTGATCAGGATCGCATCGAACTCCCCGCTGGCCGCGATCTCAGCCTCGGCGACACGCAGCCGACGATCCATCCCGGCCGCATCCTCGGTGCCCCGACCGCGCAATCTGGCAGCCAACTCGACCATGGACGGCGGCGCGATGAAGACCGTAATGGCGTCCGGCATGGCCACCTTCACCTGCCGGGCACCGGCCAGATCTATCTCCAGGATCACGGTGCTGCCGGCGGCCAGCGCGGTCATGACAGGCCTGCGCGGCGTGCCGTACAGGTTCCCGGCGAACTCCGCATGCTCCAGCATCTGACCTTCGGCCACCAGTTCGTTGAACCTGGCGCGGTCGGTGAAGAAGTAGGCCACGCCGTCGACCTCACCGGGTCGGGGACTGCGGGTGGTGGCGGACACGCTCAGCAGCAACTCGGGGCGCCGTCGGCGCGCCTCGGCCACCACTGTCCCTTTCCCGACCCCGCTCGGGCCGCTGACCACGATGAGCCGGCCGGCCGGTGTCACTTCCGGGCGAGCTCGGCCAGCAGGGCCGAGCGCTGCCGCTCCCCCAGTCCCCGAATCCGACGGCTCGGGGCCACCGAGTTCCGGACCATGATCTCCGTGGCTCGCACTGGGCCGATCCTCGGCAGCGAGGACAGTAGATCGACCACGCGCATCTTGGCGAGCGCCGGATCGGTGTCGGCGAGCGTCAACACGTCGGCAAGCGTCACCGAGCCACTCGCCAATTGTTCCTTGATGTGCGCCCGTCGCCGTCGCGCCGCCAACGCCGCAGCCGAGGCGCTGGCACGTTCCTCGGCGCTCAACTGGGGCAGGGTCACCCATGTGACGGTAGCGAAATCCGGCCATCGTTCCCACTTGAGGACGAGATCTCTGCCGCGATGGCGGCACTGGCCGCACCGGGGTCCGCAGCGCCGGTGATCGGCCGGCCGATCACCAGGAGGTCGGAGCCGTCATCGATGGCCTGGGCCGGGGTCGCCACCCGCTTCTGATCCCCGGCGGCAGCGCCGGCCGGTCGGACGCCCGGCGTCACCAACAGCACCTGCGGTCCGACCGCCGCGCGGATGCGGGCCACTTCCAACGGCGAACACACCAGTGCCCGGGCGCCGGCTCCGACGGCCATCTCGGCCAGTCGAACGGCCGCGTCGGCCGGGGTTCCAGTCAGCCCGACGGTCGCCATGGTGGCGGCATCCATCGAGGTGAGCACCGTGATCGCCGTGATGTACGTGTCTGGCAGTGCGTCCGCGGCCGCCCGGACCATCTCCG
>CAYMPK010000223.1:3397-4311 GCA_964392145.1 uncultured Actinomycetes bacterium
ATCGCGCGCCGCCTGCCACGGTGTTGGGGATGTCGTGCAGTTTCAGATCCAGGAAGAGCCAGCGGCGCCCACCCAAGTCGCCGGCCGCCTCGCGGATGGCCGCGATCCCTTCGGCGCCATCGCGCAGGTATGTCTCCAGACCCACCTTGAGCATCGCCACTTCGGGCGCGACGGCCGCAGACCAGGAGCATGCTGTCTGGAGGTCGGGGGCATCCAGTGCGACTGCGATCGGGGCCGCCTGCGAGAAGGCGGCGAGCGGGGACGGTGTCATGTGTTCTCCTCCTGCACGTCGAGCCGGTGCGGCAGACCTCGATGGGCATATCCGACGGCAGCCGCGATGCTGTCGAAACCGCGTTCGGCCAAGGCTTCGGCCAACTCGCCCTGCACCCGCATCGGTGCGGCGGGGTCATTGAACACGGCCGTCCCCACGCTGACGGCGCTCGCGCCGGCCAGCACGAACTGCAGCGCGTCCAGACCCGTCCTGATGCCGCCCATCCCGAGGATGGGGACTTCCGGCATCGCCGCGTGAACCTGCCACACGGCTCGCACTGCCATGGGCCTGATGGCCGGACCGGACAGACCGCCAGTGATGCCTCCCAGCGCCGGTCGCAGGGTGTCTGTGTCGATGACGACGCCGAGGGTCGTGTTGATCATGGACAGCCCGTCGGCGCCGGCTGCAACCACGGATTCGGCGATCTCGACGATGTCGGTGACATCCGGGGACAGTTTCGCCAGAACCGGAACGGTCGAATTCGTGTTGCGCCGAACAGCCCTGATCACGCCGGCGGCCGCCGACGGATCGCAGGCGAAGACCAGCCCCCTGCTTTCGACGTTGGGGCAGGCGATGTTGACCTCGAGGGCGGAGAGTCCGGGCTCGTGGCGACGTCGGTGGGCCAGCGCCCCGAACTCGTCAG
>CAYMPK010000224.1:0-4307 GCA_964392145.1 uncultured Actinomycetes bacterium
CTCGAGAGGTTCGCCACGGCGTCGACCATGGGTACCTCGCGGGGCATCAACCCTCGGGCGGCCTCGGTTGGCAGCGACGTCCCCGGCACCGCCACGACCGCCATCAGCGAGTCATGTGGGGCAAGCCGGACCGCGTGGCCACCGGAGTCGTCCACCCATCCGATGCAGAAACCGCCGAGCACTGCCGGCGCGACATTGTCGGGGTGGCCTTCGATCTCGATCGCGAGTGCGAGGAGCGCCTCGTCGTCCAGTCGTCGGGATTCCTCCACGACCAGCGCCCGCGCCAACCCCAGGCCGCCAACGATGGCAGCCGAGGAGGATCCCAACCCCCGGCCGTGCGGAATCCGATTGGTGCACTGCAGTTCCAGCCCGGCCGGTGCGCTCTCGCCCATCTCCTCGAGCCCGCGCAGCAGCGCTCGGGCCACCAGATTGCGGGCACCTCGATCGACCTCATTCTCGCCCTCGCCCACGACCCTGACGAGCACGCCGGGTTGCTCGATGACCCGTGCTCGGTACTCGTCACGCCAATCCAACGCCAGGCCGAGGCTGTCGTACCCTGGGCCGAGGTTGGCGCAAGTGGCCGGGACCGAGATCGCCACCGACCGTGCGACGAGGGTCACGACAGACCCAGGGCCGCGGCGGCGGTCTCCGCATCCGCTTCGATACCCACCGGGGTCGGGGCGCCGGAGAGCGCCCACTCCGGGTCCTTCAGGCCGTTGCCGGTGACAGTGCACACGATGCGCTGCCCCGGGGCAAGCAGTCCGCCCTCGTGGGACTTGAGCAGACCTGCGACGGAGGCGGCGGAGGCCGGTTCGACGAAAACCCCCTCCTTGCCCGAGAGGAGTCGGTACGCAGCCAGGATCTCCCTGTCCGTCACCTCGTCGATGCGACCGCCGGAGGAGTCCCGGGCTTCCTCAGCCTGTGCCCACGAAGCGGGGTTCCCGATCCGGATTGCCGTCGCGATGGTCTGGGGTTTCGCCACCGGCGCGCCGTGGACGATTGGTGCTGCCCCGGCCGCTTGAAAGCCCCACATCTTGGGCAGCTCCGACAGCAGGCCGTCCTCGGCGTACTCGCGGTAGCCCTTCCAGTAGGCCGTGATGTTCCCCGCGTTGCCCACCGGCAGGCAATGGATGTCCGGGGCATCGCCGAGTTGGTCCACAACCTCGAAACTGGCGGTCTTCTGACCCTCGATACGCGAAGGATTGACGCTGTTGACCAACGCCACCGGATAGGACTCCGAGAGTTCGCGTGCGAGCACCAAGCAGTCATCGAAGTTGCCGTTGACCTGCAGCAACACCGCCCCGTGGACCAATGCCTGCGCCAACTTGCCCATGGCGATCTTGCCCGCAGGCACCAGCACAGCACAGATCATGCCGGCCCGCACCGCGTAGGCGGCCGCACTTGCGGAGGTGTTCCCGGTGGATGCGCAGATAACCGCCTTGGAGCCCTCCTCAGCGGCCCGGGAGATGGCCATGGTCATTCCGCGGTCCTTGAAGGACCCGGTGGGGTTGGCGCCCTCGACTTTCAGCCACACCTCACAGTCGGTCAGCCGCGAAACCTCGTTGGCGCGCACCAGCGGGGTGCCGCCCTCACACAGGCTGATGATCGGGGTGTTGGGCCCGATCGGCAGCCGTTCGCGGTACTCCTCCATGACCCCGCGCCACACGTGCGCTCCGGTGGCGATCATGCTTCCGGGCCGGCTTCGACTCGCATCACACCGACGACCTCCTGCACCTCGGGGAGTTCCCGCAGCCGCTCCACGATTGTCTGCAAATCCGCCTCCGGCGCCGAGTGCGTGCGCACGAGCAAGCTCGCGTCGGGCATCCCCTCGACCAGGCCACCCTCTTGTCTGACGCTCTGCAGAGATACCCCCTGCTCGGCGAACGCCCGAGAAACCGCCGCCAGCGCACCCGGCTGGTCGTGCACCAGCAGACTCACCGAATACTGAGTGGTGGCCCTGCCCATCGGCAGCACCTTCATGTCGGCATAGACGGACAGACCCGGTCCTGGATGTCCCGCCAGCCGGTTTCGGGCCACTGCCACGAGGTCCCCGAGGACGGCGCTGGCCGTCGGCTCACCACCCGCTCCGCGACCGTAGAACATCACCTGACCGGCCGACTCGGCCTCGACGTACACCGCGTTGTAGGCGTCCCGCACACTCGCGAGCGGGTGGTTGCGCGGAACCATGGCCGGGTGGACTCGCACGACGACGCCGTCATGGTCGTCGCTGAGTTCGGCGATGGCGAGCAGTTTGACGACGAAACCCGCCTCGCTGGCGGCACGGATGTCTGCGGCCGTCACCTTGGACATGCCCTCGCAGTAGACGTCCGCCATGCTGACCGGACTGTGGAAGGCCAGCCCGGCCAGGATCGCGGCCTTGGCTGCCGCATCCAGACCCTCGACGTCTGCTGTCGGGTCCGCCTCGGCGTACCCCAATTCCTGCGCCTGCGCCAACACCTCCGCGTAGTCGGCACCCTCCTCGTCCATCTTGGTGAGCATGTAGTTGGTGGTGCCGTTGACGATGCCCAGCACCCGCTGCACCCGGTCGCCGACCAGGCTCTCCCGTAGCGGCCGGAGGAGTGGGATGGCCCCTGCGACGGCCGCCTCGTAGTACAGATCGACCCTGTTGTCCTCGGCCGCCTGGTGCAACGTCGCCCCATCCTGCGCGATCAGAGCCTTGTTTGCCGACACCACACTCGCACCGTTGGCCATCGCGGCCAGCAGGAGTTCCCGGGTCGGTTCGATTCCACCCATCACCTCGATCACCAGGTCGACGTCGGGGCGGGTCACCAACGCCATGGGGTCATCGGTCAGCAAGGAGTCATCGATGCCAGGGCGGGACTTCTTCACGTCCCGGACTGCGACACCGACCAGCTCCAGCCCAGCACCGGCCCGTGCCGCGAAATCATCGGCGTTCTCAGTCAGCAGGCGCGCCACTTGTGAGCCGACGGTCCCGCCGCCGAGAAGGGCCACCTTCAAGGTCTCAGTCATGTTCTCAAGGTTCTCACGCGGGGGGCTCAGAGTCCGACGTCGGTGGCCAACAGGTCTTCGAGTGTCTCCCGACGCAGCACCAGTTCAGCCGCGCCGTCGGTCACCGCCACCACCGCGGGTCTAGGAACCATGTTGTAGTTGCTCGCCATCGATCGGTTATAGGCACCGGTGGCGGCCACCGCGATGACGTCCCCAACGGCCAGATCATCCGGGAGCCAGGCGTCGCGGATCACGATGTCGCCACTCTCGCAGTGCTTGCCGACGATCCGGCACAGCATGCCGGGGGCCTCTGACGCCCGGCCCGCCAGTGTGACGGTGTAGTCGGCGTCGTACAGCGCCGTTCGGATGTTGTCGCTCATGCCGCCGTCGACGCTGACGTAGATGCGCTCCCGCCTACCCTCCAGCGGACGCCTCTTGATGGTGCCGACCTGATAGGCGGTGATCATCGCGGGGCCGATCACAGCTCGCCCTGGTTCGAAGGCGAGCCTCGGCAGCGGGAAGTCGAACTTGCCGCACTCCCGTACGACGATCCCGACCAGGTCGGGTGCGATGTCCTCGATCAGCGGCGGTTCGTCGTCGTCGGTGTACTTGATGCCCAGGCCGCCACCCAGGTTCAACTCCGACAGCGCGACGCCGTGTTCACTGCGGATCCGGTCCAGGAACTCCACCGACCGGTGCGCCGCCACCTCGAAGCCGCTGGCCACGAAGATCTGGGAGCCGATGTGGGAGTGGATTCCGAGCAATTCGATGTGCGGATCGGCCAAGGCTTGGGCCACAGCCGCCATCGCTGCGCCTGACGCCAGGGAGAAGCCGAACTTCTGGTCCTCGTGGGCGGTCGCGATGAATTCGTGGGTATGGGCCTCGACGCCCACCGTGACACGGATCAGGATCCTGGCCGCGGTCCCGCGTTTCGCCGCCAGCGCCGAGACCCTGTCCAACTCTGTGAAGGAATCGACAACGATGCGACCTACTCCGGCCGACAGCGCCGCTTCGAGTTCCTCCACGGACTTGTTGTTGCCGTGGAACAGGATGCGCTCGGCGGGCATTCCCGCGCGCAGTGCGCAGGCCAACTCGCCACCGGTGCAGACGTCGATGTTCAGTCCCTCGTCACGGATGAGCCGCACCACAGCCGCGGCCAGGAACGCCTTCGCGGCGTAGTAGATGTCGACCGACACCTCGGGATTGGCCGCGAATGCCTCCCGATAGCCGCGCGCCCGAGTCCGAAGATCGGCAACATCGAGCACGAACAGTGGCGACCCGAACTCAGCCAATAGGTCAGTGATCCCCACTCCGGCGACCGTCAGTTCACCGGAGGG
>CAYMPK010000225.1:0-4212 GCA_964392145.1 uncultured Actinomycetes bacterium
CACGAGTCTCTCGTCACCAACATGGCGGTTGCCGCGACCCAAGACCCCAACGGTCAATCCGCGGTTCGCTGGCTGGAGATCCGCTCCCCGGGAACTGCCCCCAATGTGTACCAGGAGGGCACCTTCGCACCGGACACCACCTACCGCTGGGCGGCCTCCGCCGCGATGGACCGAAATCAGAACCTTGCCCTCGGATACAGCCGTTCGAGTTCCGTGCTGGAACCCGACATCGCCTATACCGGTCGATTGGCCGCTGACCCGCCTGGCACCCTGCAGCAGGAGCAGGTCGTGCCGCTTCCCAGCACCGGCGGTCAATACCACTCGAGGTGGGGCGACTACACCTCGATGTCGGTGGATCCGGTGGACGACTGCACATTCTGGTATACCAACCAATACCAACCGGCGAATGGCATCGGCAACTGGCACACCAGGATCATCAGTTTCAAATTCCCGAGCTGCTTGGTGCCACAGACCATCTCCTTCGCGCAGCCTCCGAAGACCCCGTTGGCGAGGCGCTCTGTGGCACTCCGGGCCCAGGCCAGTTCAGGTCTACCCGTGGTCTTCACCTCCCTCACCCCGAAGGTCTGTCTGGTGTCTGCCGCCACAGCGCGACTGCTGGCAGTCGGTACCTGTCGAATCACCGCGAACCAGCCGGGGAACGAGATGTATGCCCCAGCCCCCCAAGTGCTGCGCTCGTTCATTGTCTCGCCCTTGGTGCAACTGCCCGTCAACTCCTGCGTCACGGCTCCCCAAGCCCTGCCACTGGCCGGGGTGGCGCGATTGACGAAGCCCGGATGTGCGACGAATGCCGGTCGAGCAGTGCAGGTCACCGCGCGCTGTGCCCGCATCACCAGGGGCGACCTCGTCAACTGCCGCCTGGTCCGCAATGCCCGAGGGTCGTACTACCTGCGGACCTACGGTCACCATGTTCACGCCCGGATCACGTGGAGTGCGCCGGCAGGCGGCAACTACTGGGCATACCAGCAGACCCGGGAGTACCTCACCTAGCGAACGCCCCCATGTGGGACACGAATTCAGTCAGTAGGCTGCCCCTGTGAGAATGGCGGTCACATTCGCCGGGTGAGGGCGTGGCCGCGGTTCATTCGGCCGGGCCCGACACCCGTCACCATCTAGAGTCCCCGGCTGACTTCCAGCAGGAGCCAGGCGTAGCACAGGCCAAACATTGCCCGCTGGTACACGCCCGCCCGTCGCGGTTGAAGTGCCATCGCTACGGGAAGCACAACCGCAGATAACGCGGCCAAGAGGGTCACGGCTCGCAGCCACAGCGGAGCGGTATCGTCCGCGAGAAGGACGACGACGACCCCACAGGTGTAGAGCACTCCGGCAGTGCCTGCGGCGATCGAATGGAGGCGTGCCTGGTTGATGTCGTAGGCAACGCCCGCCACCCACGGCTTCTCCGACACCCAGGCAGTACACATGATCAGGACGCCGAAGGCGCCCACCAAGATCGACCCCGCAACACCCCAGAAGTCAGAGCAGGCGAGTGACGCCAGCACAGCGCCCGAGCCGAGGCCGACGAAGCCCGATCGCGCTATCCAAGCGCGCGGCACCCCTTGCGCGGCGGATTCGCTGATCGTGTTGGAGATCCATGAGTAACTCCGGGGCATCGCCCCAGGGGCTAGCAGGACCAGCAGGGCGGAAGCCGCCAACAACAGGCAGGCGCCGACTGCCAACCACGCGTCCACCTGCGCATCCTGCCACCCGACGGCCACCGCGGCGGATTCCCGGCCAGTCCTGACCGCCCCGCCGCCCGGATGCCGACCCCGCTTGCCATGTTGAGCGGTGTCATGTGAAAATGGTTTTCATGAACAAGAGGAGTCGCCCGATGGGCCTCGTGCTTGCGGTGATCACCACGGCCGGCCTTCTCCTGACCGCCTGCGGTTCCGGGGCTGACTCCTCACCCAGCCGCTCCCCGGGCCAGCCGCTCAACGTCGTGGCGGCCTTCTACCCCCTTCAGTACGCCGCCGAACAGGTGGGTGGGAGCAATGTCAAAGTCACCTCGCTCACACCCCCGGGGGTTGAACCACACGACCTGGAGTTGACACCCGCGCAAGTCGCCGAGATCCGTAACGCCGATGCGGTGCTCTACATCCCCGGCTTTCAACCGGCCGTGGACGCCGCGATCGAGCAGCAGGCGCCGGACAAGGCGATCGACGTGACCAAAGGCACGACTCTGCTGGCGGGCACCCCCGAGTCCGGCGGGGCAAACGGCGCCCAGACAGACGCCTCCGATCCGCACATCTGGCTCAACCCGGCCAACATGACCACCATCGGCAAGAACATCGAGGCGGCACTGGCCAGCCAGGACCCCAGCGTTGCCGCCTCACTGGCGGCTGGCGAGAAGTCGCTCAGCTCGAAGATGTCCGCCCTGTCCGACCAGTTCGCGACCGGACTCAAGGCCTGCCGAATCAAGGACCTGGTCGTCAGCCACGAGGCCTTCGCCTACCTCGCCGGGGCCTACGGCTTCACCCAGGTCGGCATCTCCGGCCTCTCGCCGGATGCTGAGCCGTCGCCGGCGCGGGTGAAGGAGGTCTCGGACATCGTCAAGGCCAAGGGTGTCACGACTGTCTACTACGAGACACTCGTCGACCCCAAGGTCGCCGAGACAATCGCGAAGGAGACCGGGGCGAAGGCGGCGGTGCTCGATCCGCTCGAAGGGCTCGCTCCCGGGTCCTCGGGTGACTACGAATCGGTAATGAGGACGAATTTGGCGACACTCAAGCAGGGGCAAGGATGCTGATGCCCGCTGATGCACCGCCCGCGGTACAAGCCGAGGATGTCGTAGTCGCCTTCGACGGAGCACGGGTCCTCGACGGTGTGTCACTCACGGTGCAGCCCGGGGAGTTCGTCGCGTTGCTGGGTTCCAACGGCGCCGGGAAGACGACTCTTGTGCGTGCGATCCTCGGCCTGACCGAACTTACCTCCGGTTCAGTCCACCTCGACGGGATACGGCTGGTCGACTTTCGCGACTGGCAGAACGTGGCCCTGGTGCCGCAACGCCTACCCGCAGCCGGCGCGATTCCGGTCTCGGTCGACGAAGTGGTCGCAGCAGGCCGCACCGGCCCCCGCCCACGACTGCGGACCCGATCCATCGACCGCGCAGCCGTTGCCAGCGCGCTCGAGCAGGTGGGACTCACCAGCCGGCGCAAGTCGCGGTTGGAGAATCTCTCCGGCGGGCAGCAGCGACGCGTACTGATCGCGCGCGCCCTGGCAACAGGCGCGCACACCCTGTTCCTCGACGAACCCACGGCTGGCGTCGATGCCGAGTCCCAGTCTCGGCTGGCCGAGGTTCTTCGGAACTTCTCCCGAGCAGGCGGAACAGTCCTCCTCGTGACTCACGAACTGGGTCCGCTGCGCCCGCTGGTCACCCGCACCGTGGTACTGCGCGATGGCCGGGTCATCTACGACGGGCCGAACCCGCCGGCCGACTACCTGCATGATCATGTCCACCATCACAGCCATGACGATCCGCTCCACATCGAGCCCGGCCCCCTCATGGAGTCCTGACCGATGGCCGGCCTGTTGTCGTACGACTTCATGCAGCGCGCCCTCGTGGCATCGATCCTGGTCGGCGTGATCGCCCCCCTCATCGGCGCTTTCCTCGTACAGCGTCGGCTGGCGCTTCTGGGAGACGGGATGGGACACGTCGCCCTGACCGGCGTGGGGCTGGCATTCCTGCTCGGCACCGCCCCTCTGCCGACTGCCATGGTGACTGCCGTGGCGGGGGCCTTTCTCATCGAGTTCATCCGAGACCGCAGTCGCACCGCTGGCGATGTCGCCCTCGCGCTGCTTTTCTACGGCGGAATCGCCGGCGGTGTGCTGTTCGCCTCACTCGCCTCGGCCAAGAGTGCCGCGTCGTTGAATTCCTATCTTTTCGGCTCGTTGACCACTGTGTCGTCGAGCGATCTGATCGCGCTCGTCGTGCTATCGGCGGGGATCATCGTCGTGTTGGCACTCTTCGGCCGCCAACTCTTCGCCGTGGCACTCGACCCCGACGTGGCTGCGGTGCAGGGCATCCGGGTCCAGGCCATGAGCACCCTCGTCGCGGTCCTGGCGGCGGTGACCGTCGTCGTCGGGATGCGCGTGGTGGGCCTGCTATTGGTGAGCGCGATCATGATCGTCCCCATCGCCGCCGCCCAGCAGGTCGCTCCGTCATTCCGCACGACCATGGCCCTGGGATCACTCATCGGT
>CAYMPK010000226.1:0-4206 GCA_964392145.1 uncultured Actinomycetes bacterium
TCCTATGGCGTGGCACCTCCTGGATCCCCCGAACCTGGCTGGATCGCGGACGTACCCATGGCCTTCGGTCGCTTCGAAACCTTCGCGCCGATGTACGTCGAACTGCGGATCGAGCCCTACCTGCGGGCCGCGTGCGAGGCCGGGCGGCTGGGTCGCCCGGACGCGAAGGCCATTGAGAGTTTGCAGACGGCGGTGCTGGGCGATCCGATGCGGTTCGTCGGCCCGCCGGAACCACCGGCACGACTCCACGGTGACCTGTGGCACGGCAACGTTGTGTGGTCGGCGGGTGACGACGGCGCGGCCACCGGCTGGCTCATCGATCCCGCGGCGTACGGCGGCCACCGGGAGACGGACCTGGCGATGCTTGCGCTGTTCGGGGTTCCCCATTTCGAGCGAATAGTCCGGGGCTACGAGACCGTGAATCCGCTGGCACCCGGCTGGCGTCGGCGAGTAGATCTCCATCAGGTGTACCCGCTGCTCGTGCACGCGGTGCTGTTCGGTGGCGGATACGGGGCAGACGCCGCGGCCGCTGCCCGCCGCACCCTCGCCCGACGGGAACCGGACTGAGCCGCTGATGCTCGACGCCCCGCGGTCGACCCCGGACAAGAGTGGTCCTGGGGGACAAGAGTGCACACAGGGGATATGACAAACCTCGGTGCGGGCCGTGTCTGGACGGCGTTATCGTGAGGCGTGAACGTGACACGTAGAACCTTCCTATCCGGCACCTTGGCGGGCAGTGCAGCGGTCGGTGCAGGCCTCCTGAGCGGCTGCGGGGTCTCGGGTTCCAGCGGGTCGGCGAGTTCGGCCGCGGCCAGCGCTGTGACCGGCAGCCCCATTCCCGGTGCCACGGCGACCCAGATCAGCGCCGCTGAGCTTGTTCCGCTGCAACTGTTCGCCTGGGACGGTTTCAACGGCGAGGCGCTCTTCGCTCTCGGTGGGGCCAGTTCGCAGGTGTCCGAGCCGGGCGAGGTCATGCGCATCGTCCAGACAATCAACGCTGCGAGCGGCAATCCCGCGAATCCGACCACGCCTGCTTTCGACGCCTACTGTGCCGGTTTCGGGACCTTCGGCGATCAGTTGGCCGCGTTGGCCACCAACGCGTCCACGAATCCCGTCACCGCCAGGACCAGGTTCCTGCGGTCGTCGATGTATGCCACCCAACAGTTGTTCTTCGTCCTCGGCTCTAGCCAGGCTTCCCAGGAGGAGGCCATCTTCGACAAGGTGGAGACCCGCTGGAACGAAGCCGTCAGCCGGATGAACCCGGCGGGGGTCCAGTTCCAGGTGTCCTCCGACTTCGGTCAGATCCCCGGGTACTTCTTCGCTCCGGACAACTCCGCAGACAAGAAGCCGACGGTCATCATCAGTTCGGGAAGCGATGGTCAGAACGTCGAGAGTATGCAGTTCGGGGTGACCGCGGGACTCCAACGTGGCTACAACGTCGTCCTCTTCGAAGGACCCGGCCAGATGACGCCTCTGTTCAAGAACAGCGTGCCGTTCACGCCCGACTGGGACAAGGTGGTCGGCCCGGTGCTCGAGTGGACGAAGGCGAGGAGCGATGTGGGCAAGGTGGGCCTGATCGGGGTCTCCTTCGGCGGCATGCTGTGCGCCCGGGCTGCTGCCAAACTGCCCGGATTGGCGGCCGTCGTGCTGGAGCCCGCCGCGTGGAACTTCGCCCAACTGTGGAAGGACCAGGCCGACCTGGCAAAGGTCAAGTCGACTGTGAATCTCCCCCCCGCGGCCAAGGACAAGGCAAAGGCAGAACTCAATGCGGAATTCGTGCAGGCATTCCCGAAACTGCCCCGGACCGTGCAGTTCGATATCTACAAGAGAGGTTCGATCCTCACGAAGCAGACACAGACCGATGCCCGAGCGGGGAAGCCGGTCTCTGACTACTACGGCCTGCTCGAGGCGTTGCTGACTTTCGACTATGCCGCCGACTACGCGGCTATCACCATCCCGTCGATGCTGACCGAGAATCAGGGCGATCAGTTCTTCCTGCAGCAGGGAGCGGAGGCCTACGCGAAGTTGACGAACGTGCCCCCGGCGGACAAAGTGCTGCTTCCTCTGACGGCCCCACAAGGTGCGCAACTGCACGACCAGCCCAACGGGCCGCAAGTCGCGCAGGAGTACATCTTCGACTGGCTCGACAAGTACCTTCGCTGAACCTCCGGCGGCACCCGGCGCCCCTGCGCGCAAAGGGCGCTCAGCTGCGACTCCCGACCTAATCGTTCGGTCGAGACCGATCGGAGAATACGACAGCGGCGAGGGCCCCAGCTGCGGCGCCGGTGAGGTGCGCCAGCCACGAGACGCCCGCTGGAACGCCAAAGGGTAGTGCTCCCCACAGCAGGCCGCCGTACACGAGCAGGACAAGCACTGCGATGACGATGTCCAGCCACCTACGGGTGAGGATCCCGAGTGTCAGAAGGTAGCCGAGGAATCCGAACACAAGGCCACTCGCGCCGATCGTCACGGTGTTCGCCGGCCCAAGGAGCCAGACTCCGAGGCCGCCCATGATCGCGATGGTGATCGTCACCGGCCAGATCCGGCCATCACTGCGCCAGGCCACCAACAGACCCAGCACGATGAACGGCACCGTGTTCGCGATCAGGTGGGAGAAGCCGGAATGCAGGAAGGGCGCAGCCGGTACGCCCAACAGACCTTCCCAGGTTCGACTCTGGATTCCAAAGTCGTCCAGGCGACCGCGCAGCACCACGTCCAGCAACTCCAGCAACCACATGCCCGCAGCCATCACCAGCACGGGCGCAAGAATGCGTCGCAGGTGGCTGGCGGACTGGGTCGTGGGCTGCACCGTCACGGAACAAGTGTGACCCATGCGTGGTCGCGACGACTCGACCCAGGAGTTCTCGAGGTCCGGGAAAAGAAAGGACCCCGCGGGGTTGCCTCGGGGGAAGGCATCGGCCCGCGGGGCCGGCTCACGGCTGGGACGTCCCTGCCGTTGTTCCTGGACGACCCCGGCGGGCCATGGTCAGGGTTGGAGGAGCCCGCCATGACCCGACCGGATGTGGCCGTGCCTTCAACCTGCCAACTCCAGCGGCATTGGGCAAGGTGCTTTACCCGATCCTGACGTGGCGTTCATGTGGGCTGCGGAGCAGTCAGGAGCCCCGGGTGCGCGCCTAGACTCGAAACATGGAGCTCTGGCGGTCGGAGAGGACGACGGAGGGGTCCGCGCGCGGCCGAGTGCTGGGCCGACCGCGGGAAGGCGAAGCGGCTAGGGTTCGCTACTCGGGACGTTCAGATGCGAGTGGTCGGGATAGCGGGGGCCAGGTCTACGACGACTTCGCGCGCGCCGCTGGCGACGGTATTCTCGATGATCGTTCCGATCGACTGCATCAAACGCAGCGAAGCGGTGTTGGTCGCCGTCATGGTCGCGGCGAACCTTTCGACGCCGAGGTCTAGGGCGACGTCGGCGAGCACCCGGGTCAGGAACCGTCCCGCGCCCAGCCCCTGGATGTCGTCGCCGATGGTCACCGAGGCGTCCGCGATCGTCGGATCGCGGTGAAGCCGGATGAATCGCCCCTCACCCAACAGCACATCGGGCTTGCCGGAACGACACCACACGAGCATCAGCGCAACATGGTCGTGCTGGTCGACGTTGTCGACGAGAACGTGGAGTTCGCGCTCGTTCAGGCTGGGATTGCTGGTCACGAACCGGCTGTTGCGCGAACGCTCCGAAAGCACGGCAAAGCCCGCCCGAACCGCATCCCGGTCCTCGGCGTGCAGCGGGCGAACGGCCACCCGGAGGCCGTTGGCCAGTCGACCGTGTGCGATGTAGTCACCGCTCGGCTCGAGGGTGACGAACTTCGAACGGAGCGCTACGGCCTCCATCGACTCCGCGCTGTCCGCGGGAACACTGGGGCACGACATTGAGACCTCCCTACCCTCTGATTGTCCGCCACTCCTGTACTCAGGATCGACAACCACTCGCCCCGGCATGACTGAAGTCACACCGATGTCGTCCCAGCGGCCGGGCCCCGAACCGCGGTCGGAGTTCCTGCACGCGTTGGCCTTTGCCAATGTGAGGGGTTCGGCCGTAACGCAATCAGAGGGTGCCGCCGCCTACCGCGGCAACACCCTCGGACCTTCAACGCTTCGGTGGAGCCAAGGGGACTCGAACCCCTGACCCCCTGCCTGCCAGGCAGGTGCTCTACCAGCTGAGCTATGGCCCCGAAACCTCCAAGATGCTAT
>CAYMPK010000227.1:0-4166 GCA_964392145.1 uncultured Actinomycetes bacterium
CCGGCCAACCGGGTGAGTTGCTCGGCCGCGGCCACAACGACCTTGGCGTTATTGCCGCCCGGTTTGCGGCCGATCCGATCAAGGGGCCCGGAGATCGAGATGACTGCCTGCACGTTGTCGGCGGGTCCGAATACCGGCGCCGAGATGCTCGCGAGTCCTGGCTCTCGTTCGGCTGCGCTGTGGGCCCAGCCGCGTCGGCGAACCGCGGCGAGGTCAGCCGGTGTGAAGCGAGCATCTCGGCAGGCGCCGGCGATTTCCTCCGGCGAACTCCAGGCGAGCAGCACCTGAGCGGCCGAACCTGCCGTCATGGGGAGCAGCGTTCCGGCCGGGACCGAGTCCCGCAAGCCGGTTTCACGCTCGACGGCGGCGACGCACAGACGGCTCTTCCCCCTCCGCCGGTAGAGTTGCGCGCTCTCGGAGGTGGCATCCCGCAGGCTCGTCAGGATCGGCAGGGCGGCGCCGACCAGCCAGTCCTCCTCGCCGCTCGAAGCGAGTTCAGCGAGGCGTGGGCCCAATTCGAAGCGTCCCTGGTCGTCCCTGCGGAGGTAGCGCAACTTCTCCAGCGCGCATGCCAGCCGGTATGCGGTCGGACGCGGAAGTCCGGTTGCGGCCGAAAGGTCGGCGAGACTGAGGGCCTCCGGTTCGAGGCACCCCAGGATGAGGTCCATCTTGTCAAGAACGCCCACTCCGGTACTATGGTCCATGTAGTGATACTGGCGTCTCACATAGTGAAAAGTCAAGTGGTTGCGTTCCGCAACCCGATAGGGAGGTCGAGATGGGCCTGACGCTCGCGGAGAAGGTCTGGCAGTCGCACGTCGTGCACTCGGAGGAGGGTGCGCCGGATCTGCTGTACATCGACCTGCACCTCGTACACGAGGTCACCAGTCCACAGGCCTTCGACGGGCTGCGCGATGCCGGGCGTCCGGTGCGACGTCCGGACCTGACGCTCGCCACCGAGGACCACAATGTGCCGACGACCGACATCGACCTGCCCATCGCCGACCCCATCAGCCGCACCCAGGTGGAGACGCTGCGGCGCAACTGTCAGGAATTCGGCGTTCCGCTCTACCCCCTGGGCAGCACGGAACAGGGAATCGTCCACGTGGTCGGTCCGCAACTCGGATTGACCCAGCCGGGAATGACGGTGGTGTGCGGAGACAGCCATACTTCGACGCACGGCGCCTTCGGCGCACTGGCCTTCGGCATCGGCACTTCGGAGGTCGAGCACGTCCTCGCCACCCAGACCTTGTCTCTGAAACCGTTCAAGACCATGGCCGTCACCGTCGAGGGGTCGCTGCCGCCCGGGGTCACCGCCAAGGACCTGATCCTGGCTGTGATCGCCGAGATCGGCACCGGAGGTGGGCAAGGCTATGTGATCGAGTACCGGGGGGAGGCGATCCGAGGGCTGTCCATGGAAGGCCGCATGACGGTCTGCAACATGTCTATCGAGGCCGGCGCGAGGGCCGGGATGATCGCCCCCGACGAGACCACGTTCGAGTTCCTGAAGGGCCGTGATCGTGCACCTACGGGTGCGGCTTGGGAAACCGCTCTGGCGGCCTGGCGGGAACTGGTTACGGACGAGGACGCGGAGTTCGACAAGGAGGTGGTCCTCGATGCGTCGACCCTCTCGCCGTTCGTCACCTGGGGTACCAACCCCGGGCAGGGTCTGCCGCTCTCGGCAAAGGTTCCGGTGCCAGCCGAGATCGAAGACGCCTACGAACGTGCGGCAGCCGAGAGGGCTTTGGAGTACATGGGGTTGCAGCCAGGTACACCGCTCCGAGAAGTTCCGGTGGACACCGTTTTCCTGGGCTCCTGCACCAACGGCCGGATCGAGGATCTTCGCGCGGCCGCAGAGATCATGCGCGGTCGCAGGGTCGCCGATTCGGTCCGGATGCTGGTGGTCCCCGGTTCGGTGCGTGTTCGACTGGCAGCGCAAGCAGAAGGGCTGGACCAGGTGTTCACCGAAGCCGGCGCGGAGTGGCGCGAGGCCGGGTGCAGCATGTGCCTCGCGATGAATCCCGACAAGCTGTCTCCAGGTGAGCGCAGCGCGTCCACCTCGAACCGCAACTTCGAAGGACGCCAGGGTCCGGGTGGACGCACCCACCTGGTGTCCCCGCAAGTGGCGGCGGCCACCGCGGTGCGCGGCACACTCTCCTCGCCGGCCGATCTCGACGACGTCAACTCCCGATAATTAAGGAACCTGATATGGAACCCTTCGTCTCCCATACCGGCGTTGCCGCCCCGCTGCGCGCCAGCAATGTCGACACCGATCAGATCATCCCTGCGGAGTTCCTCAAGCGCATCACCCGAACCGGGTTCGAGGATGCCCTGTTCTATGCCTGGCGCCAAGACCCCGAGTTCGTCCTCAACCAGCCGGACTACGCCCCCGCCACGATCCTGGTGGCGGGCCCCGACTTCGGTACCGGATCGTCTCGCGAACATGCCGTCTGGGCCCTGCAGTCATACGGTTTCAAGGTGGTCATCTCCAGTCGATTCGCTGACATCTTCAGAGGCAACTGCGGCAAGGCGGGTGTCGTCGCCGCAGTCGTCGAGCAGGAGGTCGTGGACCAGATCTGGGAGCTCCTGGAAGAGGAGCCTGGGGCCGAGTTGACCGTGGACCTGGCGAACCGGGAGATCGTGGCCAACGGCCTGCGGGTCCCGTTCGAGATCGATGACCACGTGCATTGGCGACTCCTCAACGGACATGACGACATCTCGCTGACCCTGCGTCACGCTGATCGGATATCCGACTTCGAGGCCGGTCGGCCGCGGTACCTACCCACCACGCTGTGACCGGTAACGAGGGAGAGGGCCTGCCCAGGTCGGGAGATCGGTCGGGCGTGGGCGGCACGGACCCGGCGGCGGCTGAGGGCGACGCCGATGGGTCCGCCGATGACCTCGACCTGGCAAAACTCGCGGCGGCTCTGCGGCGCGTTATCCCGCGGGTGGACGACGCGTCGCGAGAGCGCCTGGAGGCAGCATGGGTCGCTGTGACCAACGCGATGAAGCAGCCCAGGGTGGATAGCGTTCGCTTGCGAAAGCGCCTGCAACGGTTGCGTGCTGAACTCGATGGGTTGGGCAAACGGTTCTCGAGAGACGGTGACCCCCACGACACGCCGGGCTAAAACGACGTGGTACTGGCAATAATGTGTTGCCAGGCCGTAGTTTTGCGCCTGACGGTCCTCGCGTAGAGCGCGCGGCGGCCAGGCACTGTTGCCAATCTGAGGAGACATCATCACCATGAACAAGGCTCAACTCATTGAGCAGGTCTCGGAACGCCTCGAGACGAGCCGCAAGGAGGCCGCCGACGCGGTCGAGGCGGTATTCGAATCGATCTCGGAAGCAGTCGCCGAGGGCGAGCGCGTTGCCATCTCCGGTTTCGGGATCTTCGAGCAGGCATTCCGCAATGCGCGAACCGGTCGCAACCCTCGCACCGGTGAAACGGTGAAGATCGCCGCCATCACCTTGCCGAAGTTCCGTCCCGGACAGGAGTTCAAGACGCTGGTCGCCGGCGCCAAGAAGGCCGCCAAGAAGGCTCCTGCCAAGACAGCTGCCGCGAAGAAGACCGCCGCCAAGAAGGCCGCTCCTGTGAAGGCCGCAGCCAAGAAGGCTGTCGCGCCCGCGAAGGCAGCAGCCAAGAAGGCCGCGCCGGCGAAGAAGGCGCCGGCGAAGAAGGCTCCCGCCAAGGCCGCAGCCAAGAAGGCTCCCGCCAAGAAGGCGCCTGCCAAGGCCGCAGCCAAGAAGGCTCCTACCAAGAAGGCGCCAGCCAAGAAGGCTCCCGCCAAGAAGGCCGCCGCGAAGAAGTAGATCGGCCGGTAGCACCACGCAGCACCGGAGACACGAGTCGGCGCCGTCACCCACCGCTGGGGGGCGTCGCTGACTCGTGTGCGGGCCTAGATCGGGTTCGTCAACCGAGCGGGGGACTCATGCCCAGTAGTTTCGTGCTCGCCGGCCCAAGCCCGATGGACGTGGCTCGTTCGAGGTCTGCTGGCGTGTCGACGTCACAGCGCGCGCCGTCCGACGCTGTGAGGGCGACTGCTCCGCCCCGACGATGGGCACGTGCTGAGCCTTCTCCGAATGCCGGACGCAACGGGGCACTGCTGGCGAAGAGCATCGTCGTTCCTTGGCCCGACAAGTCGGAGAGGAACGCCCGCCCGACCACTGGC
>CAYMPK010000228.1:0-4163 GCA_964392145.1 uncultured Actinomycetes bacterium
TTCGAAGTCTTGAGCGCTTCCGATCATCATTCCTGCGGCCGCCGACCCGAGGATGGTTATCCGCTTCAGCCGAACTCCGTCGGCACCGGAGATCCGAACCCGCATCTGCTCATTGCGGTCCCAGCGCGCGGTTGTGCGGGCTATCGAGAAGTGGATGTCCTCCACCGTGACCCTGTCGGCGGCGATGATGAACTCCGAGCGCTCCTCGACGTCCGCCCGGAGGTCCGCCCCACCCGTGACGCGGAGACCGGGTGTCGCGACCGTGAGTACCCCCGACTGGGTGAATGTGTAGCCAGCGGGAAGCACGACGGTCGAATCCCGCCCCGCGGCGTCGAAGGCTGCTTGAAGTGCCTGGGTGTCATCGTGGTGGCCGTCGCCCACGGCGCCGAACTCGCAGACGCTACTCATCGGACGCGAGGACTGGCTGCGAAGGGCGGCCATCACCGCGCCGTCTTGGCAGGCCTGCACACTGCCGGGACCGGAACCGTTCTGTGCTCGGGTTGTGCATCCGGCGATCGGCACCCCGACCCCCAGAATGGCCGCCAGGAGCGCGGATGCCGGGCGTCGGAGCCTCATCACGCAACGCTTCCCTTCGGGACGGCGACCGAGCCCCTGAGTCTTCCTGCCATGCCTGTGCGCCAGGGGTCGGACCTCGGCTCAAGCGTAGGTCAGCCCTGTCTCGGGTCGGTGCCCGCGGCGTCGTTCCCGACCCACCAGACGGAGGGAAATCATCGCGATCGGGTGTCGCGAGCACCCGAGACTGCCATAGCCTGGACCCATGTCAACCGTCAATGTTCCAACGCGTCCAGGCAGTGTGACCTTGGTGGTAGTGCTCACCTGGATCGGCGCCATCCTGTCGATCGTGGGCGGCATCGTTGCTCTGCTCGCACGGCAGAATTTCGTGGCGGAAGCGGGGTTGACCTCGAGCCAGTCCCGGCTGGCCGGTGTGGTCGCCATCGTCTTCGGCATCGTCCTAGCCCTGCTCGCCTCGGCGCTGGGCAAGGGCAGCAAGTTCGCACGCTTCATCGTCACCATCGTGATGCTGCTGCGTCTCATCGTGGGAGCGATCGGCATCTTCGCCGTCTGGGGCAGCCCCTTCGTATGGGGGGCCGTGATCAATGTCGTCGTCGCATTGTTGGTGCTCTGGCTGTTGTGGAACGCCAAAGCCGGAGCATTCTTCGCTGCCCGGTAGACCCCTCGGGCCGCCTCGAGGCGAGCGCCGCCTACTTGACCTTCGCCGACAGGATCTCCACCGGCTGCGCCGGCGGGCCATCGCTGTATCCGCCCTCGACGCCCTTGGACGCTACGTACTTCACTATGTCCAGCCCCGAGACGACCTCGCCCCAGATGGTGTAGTCCGGCGGCAATGTGGAGTTCTCATACACGATGAAGAACTGCGAGCCATTTGTGTTGGGTCCCGAGTTGGCCATCGCCACGGTCCCGGCGGGGTAGTTGTCGACGGTGTTCCCTGGGACGTATTCGTTGGCGTACTGGTAACCGGGGCCTCCGCGGCCGGTCCCGGTCGGGTCGCCGCATTGGAGGACGAAGAGCCCCTCGGTCGTGATCCGGTGGCAGGTGGTGAAGTCGAAGTACCCCTGCTCGGCGAGGAAGGCCTGGGAATTGACGGTCTTGGGGGACTTCGCCGGCAGCGTCTTGATCACGATGTCGCCGCAATTCGTGGTCAGGGTGAGTAGGCCGTCAGCGCCAGCGTTGCCAGCGGCTGGGAACTGCATGGTCTTGGGGCTGCCCGTGACCGGCTTGCACGTGACACCGGTGATCTGAGACGCCCCCGCAGAGGCAGAGGCGCCCCCCGATGCTGCGGTTCCAGAGGATGACGCCGAGCCGGATCCGGACGAGCAGCCGGCGAGTGCGACCGAGGTGGCGAGTAGCGATCCGAGGATGAGGGCGGGTTGCTTCATGGCGCAGATAATGCCGCACGCCGCGCTCGGGCGTCCGACCGGATCGCCGACTGCCACCGGTGCCCCAGGCCCTTCGACCGCCCGACCCCGAGGTCGGCCCGCTTCACGCGGGTGGTGGAGGAATGTCCCCGGACGCCCGATTGAGCAGTGTGACGGGTATTCGGACATGTTGCCCGCTGCCGGTTCGGGTGCCCTGCAACCGTTCGAACAGCGTCGCCGCGGCCCGTTGCCCCATGGCGTAGATGTTCTGTTCCACCACGCTCACCGGGGGGTCGAGCAGGTCGGACAGCAGGAACTCGTCGAATCCGATCAGGGCGACCCTCTTGTGGAGGTCGAGCGCCCGCAGGGCACGAACTGCGCCGATGGTGATCAGGTTCTGTGCGGTGAACAGGGCAGTGGGTGGGTCGTGACTGAGCATCAGGCGCCGCACCGCGGCCTCTGCGGCCTCGCTCGATGGGAGATCGAAGACCACGTGGGCGGTGTCGGGCGTCACGCCGGCTTCCGCGAGGGCCCTGCGGTAGCCGGAAAGTCGATCGGCAGCCGTGGGGATGGAGATGAGGTCGCTCAGGAAGGCAATGTCCCGGTGCCCGTTGGCCAGCAAGTGCGAGACGCCCTGATACGCGCCTTCCCTGTTCTCAGACGACACGGTGTCAGCGTCCAACCCGGTGGGTGGTCGGTCGACGAAGACGATCGGCGTCCCCATCTCCAACTCGCGCGCGAGATAGGCATGGTTTCCCGGGGCCGGGGCAATGATCAGGCCGTCCACCTGCCTGGACAGGAACGTTTGGGCCAGTTGTCGCTCCCGGTCGGGGTCCTCGTCGACACTGGCAGACACCACTGCCACACCGTGGGAGCGGGCGACGTCCTCGATGGCGCGCAAGAGCGCGGCGGAGAAGGGGTTAGCCACGTTCTCGAGAAGGAGTCCGACGGTTCGGGTGGACCGTTCGGAACGACGAAGGTTGCTGGCGGTGAAGTTGGGGCGGTAGTCGAGTTGTTTCGCAGCGACATTGACCCGCTCGATGAGCTCGGGTGAGACGTTCGGCTCGTCGTTCACCACCCGAGAGACGGTCTTCAGGCTCACTCCGGCCAGCTTGGCCACATCCTTCATGGTGGGGCGCGGCGCTGTGGAACTGTCGGACATCGTTGTCATGGTGATCAAAGACTATCAGGAAAAAGTTGTCAATTAGGCTTGCGTCGGGCGAATCGACCCGCTTTACTAGCAAGACAACGTTGTCAAGGCACCGGGTCTCGACGGCGAAGACGCAGGAGGAACACATCGTGAAAACCCGTTTCTGGTCGACCGGCGCCAAGGTGGCTGTCGTCGGCGCAGCTCTGACCTTGGGCCTCGCGGCCTGTAGTTCCGGATCCTCATCCGGATCCTCGTCCAGCGGCGGCTCTGCCTCCGGTGACGCGATCGGTGTCTCGCTGATAACCAAGAACAACACCAACCCGTTCTTCGTCTCGATGCAGAAGTCGGCGCAGGCAGCTGCGGATCAACAGGGCGTCAAGCTGACACTCGCCGCGGGCAACGCTGATGGTGACGAGCAGGGACAGGTCCAGGCCATCGAGAACGCGATCTCCTCCGGCCAGAAGGGCATCCTGATCACTCCCAACGGTCCTGGTGTGAACAGCGCCATCGACAAGGCGCGGGCGGCGGGCCTCTATGTGATCGCGCTCGACACCCCCCCTGATCCACCGGACACCGTCGACATCACGTTCGCGACCGACAACTTCCAGGCAGGGCAGCTCATCGGCCAGTGGACCGCCGGGACGCTCGCGGGTAAGCCCGCCACGATCGCCATGCTCGACCTGTTCAACGACAAGGTCGTCACGGTGGACGTTGCCCGGGATACCGGATTCCTCAAGGGAATGGGCATCGCCGTGCCCGACCTGAAGAACAACGGCTCCGAGGCCCCCACCGGCAAGTACTCCGGGGGCACCTACACGATCGCCTGCCACGAGCCCACCCAGGGCGCTGAGGACGGCGGCCGGACGGCGATGGAGACCTGCCTGTCCAAGAATCCGAACATCAACGTGGTCTACACGATCAACGAGCCCGCCGCCTCCGGCGCCTTCGCTGCGCTCAAGGCGGCCGGCAAGGAGAAGGGCGTCACCATCGTGAGCGTCGACGGTGGCTGCGCCGGCGTGGCGAGCGTCAAGGAAGGGATCATAGGAGCCACGTCCCAGCAGTACCCAGGGAAGATGGCCTCCGAGGGCGTCACGGCGATCAAGAATTACGCCACC
>CAYMPK010000229.1:0-4150 GCA_964392145.1 uncultured Actinomycetes bacterium
GTGAGCAGAGAGCGCTCGAGCACGTCTGCATCACCGCCGAGCTGGACCGCTCCGACGGTGGCCGGTGTGCGGCCGAATCGGCGGGCGAGGAACCCTTCGGTGGTGGCCTGGGGGGCATGCTGCACCAACTGCGACAGTTCCAGCAGTTGCGCCATCTGCTCTGCCAACCAGCGTGCCCGGGGTTCCAGATCCTGCGGGTCGCCGGCGAGTGCATCCAGCACCCCGACCAACGCCTGGTCCGCGGCCGGATCGATGCCCCGTACCGGGGCGACTTCCCCGAGCCAGGCGTCGAGCGAGTCGGGTGAGGTTGCCAATGCCCGGAGCAGATCGAGTGCGTTGATATTGCCCGAACCCTCCCAGATCGAGTTCACCGGCGCCTCCCGATAGAGCCGCGGAAGTCCGGACTCCTCCACGTAGCCGGCGCCGCCGAGGCACTCCATGGCCTCGAAGATCTGGCCGGGCGCCCGCTTGCAGACGTAGTACTTCGAGATGGGCAGGGCGATCCTCCGCAATTCGTGCTCGCCGCGGTCGACCGCGGCAGCCAGCCGCAGCCCCAACCATTGCGCGGCCTCCACCTCGACTGCCAAGTCGGTCAACACGGCTCGCATGAGGGGTTGGTCGATCAGGGTGCGGCCGAAGGCGCTGCGGTGTGCGGCATGCCAGCCAGCCTCGGTGAGCGCCGAACGCATCAGGGCGGCGGATCCCAGCACGCAATCCAATCGGGTTGCAGAAACCATCTCGACGATCGTGCGAACACCGCGGCCGGGTTCGCCCAGTCTCTCCGCATAGGTGCCGTCGAACTCGATCTCCGAGGACGCGTTGGCCCGATTCCCCAGCTTGTCCTTGAGGCGTTGGATGCGGAACACGTTTCGACTGCCGTCGTCCAGCACCCGCGGCACGACGAAGCAACTCAGGCCCGCCTCGTCACGGGCCAACACCAGGAAGACATCGGACATGGGCGCCGAGCAGAACCACTTGTGTCCGGTCAGTTGGAAGCCGCCGTCACCCGTGGGCGTCGCGGTCGTGGTGTTGGCCCGCACATCAGAGCCCCCTTGCTTCTCCGTCATCGCCATGCCAGCGATGAGTCCGCGCTTCTCCGAAGGCGTGCGCAAGCCGAAGTCGTAATCCCGGCTGGCCAGCCCGGGCACCCAGCGGTCAGCCATGGCAGGGTCCACCTGCAGCGCCGGCACGGCTGCATAGGTCATCGAGATCGGACACCCGTGCCCAGCCTCGACCTGGTACCAGGCGGAGAAGCCGGCCGCACGTTCGACGTGCGCCGCCGGTCGTTCCGAGACCCACGGCGCCGCATGCAGACCGGAGTTCACCGCGACAGTCATCAGCGAGTGCCACGCCGGGTGGAACTCCACCTCGTCGATCCGGTGGCCAAAACGATCATGGGTGTGCAGCACCGGGGTGTTCGTGTCAGCCTGCAACGCCCACAGGCGTGCCTCTGGTGAACCTGCCTGCGATCCGATGCCCGCCAAGGCCGAGGCTTCGCCACCGAAGGTCGCCAGGGCCTCGAGCAGTACCGGGTCAGTGGCGATGACGTCCCGTGGCGGGATCGGGCGGGACTGATTCAGCACTTCGTGGGTGGCGTTCGCAGGCGCGCGGTTCGCGCTGAGGCTCTCGTCGATGCTCATAGTGGCTACGGTAGGCGGGTGCTGCGGAGCCTACGAAATCGCCCCGCCCCGGAATGGTGGACGACCGCCCGGGCATCGGCGCCGATGCAGTTCCTGCTCCGGCTCTGGCACATTCTCGCCTATCGGAGGGTGCTCGGGCTCGGCGCGGAAGGCGCCTTCTGGCTGGTCTTCTCCCTGCCCTGGCTGCTGCTCGGGGCGGTGAGCATCCTCTCGTTGATCGACCATTTGGTGCCTGTCGACACCGTGGGCTCGGTTGAGAACCGTGCCCTGAAAGCGGCCGGCACCCTGTTGTCGCCCACTGTGGTCGAGCAATACGTTCAGCCGGTCGCTGATCAACTCTTCAGCGGGAACCGGGTGGACATCTCCATCCTGAGCTTCGCCGTCGCCCTCTGGTCGGGTTCCCGCAGTATCCAGACCTTCGTCGAGGCCAACATGATCGTCAACGGCCAGTTCCGTCGCCGCGGATACCTGGGGGTGCGCCTGCTGTCCATCGCGATCCTGATCGCGGTGACGGTGCTCGTCGCCATCTCGGCGCCGCTACTCGTTGCCGGACCCACCTTGGTCGGCGGATGGTTGGGGTTGCCCTCGTGGGTCGTGTCATTGCTGTGGGGCGCACTTGCGCTGCTTCTGGGACTCGTCGTCCTCACCGGAGTGCTGCACTTCTCGTTACCGGACCGGCCCAGACTTGTGACCTCGGTGCCCGGTGCCGTCCTGATGGTTCTCGGATGGTGGTTGGGTTCCTGGGCTCTGGGCTACTACGTCGCCCGGCTGCTCACCAACACATCGGTGTACGGGGTGCTGGCGGCGCCGATCGCCATCATGGTCTATGCCCTGCTGGTCTCGGTCGTGGCCTTCGTCGCTGCTGCGGTCAACGCCGCCCTGCGGGGATCGGATGCCGGGCCGGATTCAGATCCGGACGCCGATGCGTCAAACGCCGACACAGTCGGGCTCCGAGTGGGGGAGTAGTCCGTCGGATGGCCGGACTACTTGCAGGGCCCGGTGTCCACCGGATCTACGGTTGTTTCCCCCGGCGCCGCGGCGGCGGTGAAATCCTCCACGGTGAGGGCGAAGGAGGTCGACTCGCCCCGCACCGCCTCGGCGAACATGAGGCCAGCGACCCGGCCGTCGGGATCGAGGAAGGGACCCCCCGAATTCCCGGGGATGGCCACTCCACCCAGCAGCAGCACCCGACGGCTGATGCCGGGCTCACCGTAGATGTCCGTACCCAGTCCCAACTCGTCGCTGTACACGGCTTGAACTCGGGCTGGCACCGCCTGTTGTGCGCCACCGTCCGGGTAGCCAGCGATCACCCCCGGGTCCCCGGGACGGGCACCCGGGGCGACCTGCAGGGCGGCTGCCGTCAGGCCAGGCACCGACAAGACGGCGACGTCGGCTTGCGGATCGAATAGGACGACCTTGGAGGCCAGGGGCGTCGGCAGCCCAGGGACTTCCACCTTCGGATCATCGATGCCGGCCACCACATGTGCGTTGGTCATGACCCTGCCGGGTCGCCATACCCATCCCGACCCGGTGTGGCCGACACCGCACTTGGTCGCCACGCCGTAGACCCGCACAACGGAGCGCAATGATGTCTCAACGGCTGGGGTGCGGACATCGGTGAGTGCCGGTAGCGGCGTGTCGACCGCCTCCGAGAGGCCGATGCCGCCGAAGACCTGCGGAACGCCCTTGCGGGTCAGCAACGACTGCGCCGAGGTGAGGGCGCCTTCGGCTCCACTGGGGACGACCACGTCGATGGCAGACAAGGTGGCGGACCCCGCGACGGAGTCGTGCAGGTCCCGGTTCGGGTATGCCACCAGCGTGGTACCGACTGCCCAGGCAAACAAGGCGGCCACGACGACCCCGACCGCGGCCCCCGCGATCCGATCGGCAGTGCGCCGCTGGGCGACCCGATCATGGCGCGTCAGTCGCCGACCACAGTAGTCACCGACGGCCAGACCGATCGCGCACAGCAACATCAGGGAGGCGACGGCGAAGAACACCTTCAAACCCGTCATCAGGTCGGTGCCCTGCAACAGCGGAATCACCCCGACGGAGGTGAGGATCGCCCCGATCGCCAGGCCGGCGAAGGCCAGGCCTGCCCGGATCAGGCCCAGTGCCCAGCCCGCGAAGCCGAAGGCCGCCACCAACGCGACGACGATGAGGTCCACCAGCCAACTCACGTGAGCCTCCTTCGTGGTCGCAATCACCGCAGCCAGGTCACTGCTGATCGACCCCTGGCCATCGTGGCACGGTTCTGCCCGGGGTTCATTTCGTTGCCGAAGTACCCTCGCGAACTCCGCGACTCGGCTACTCTCCGTGAAGCGGCGCCGTATCCCGTCGGCGCCCCGTCGGAGGTTGGATTGTGATCCCATCCCGAGGAGTGACGTGGCGCGCGGCCGCGGTTTCCGCAGCCGCGGCCCTTCTGATTCTCACGGGCTGCGGCAGCGGCGTCGACAATGCCGGGTCCTCGGTGAATCCGACGACCAATCCGCCCGCGGGCTCTCCGACAC
>CAYMPK010000230.1:0-4134 GCA_964392145.1 uncultured Actinomycetes bacterium
GTCGAGCAGCGGAACCAGCTGAGCCATCGGATGCGTGAGGTGCGGGGCGATCGAGCCCATGATGCGGGCGCGTTCGACGGCGGACTCCCAGGCCACATCGACCTGTCCAGTGGCCAGGTAGCGCAGACCGCCGTGCACGAGTTTGCTTGACCAACGACTGGTGCCGTAGGCCAGGTCCTCGGCCTCGGCAAGCACAACGGACAGGCCTCGAGTCGCCGCGTCCAGGGCGATGCCGACGCCGGTGATGCCGCCGCCGATGACCAGGACGTCCGCTTCACCGCTGCTCGCGCGGTCCAGATCGCGGCGCCGACGGGCGACGTCCAGTCGACTTCCGGGGTCGCCTGCGGGGACGACGGGCAGGGTGGTGGTCATGACAGATACCTCTCGATCATCGTGGCGAATTCGTCGTAGCGGGTGCCAGCAGGGTCACCGGTCTGCAACGCAAGGGTGGAGAAGATCCAGGCGCTAGCGGCGGTGACTATCGTGCGGGCGACCGCGACCGGATCAGGGGCGTTCACGGAACCGTCATCGGAGGCCGCGAGGGCCGCTGCGAGCAGATCCTCGGCGCCGCGGGCCGTGGAACCGCGCCGATCGACAATGATCGGCAACAGGTACTGCGGGTCGAGTTCCAGCAGGCGCACCATCAGTGGGTGTTCCGCGATGCCCTTGGTTCCCGCAACCACCATGGACACGATGCGCTCCCGGTCGGTCGTGCCGACGACATTGCCGGTGATCTGCGCCATCAACTCGGCGAGTTCCGCGGTGAGCACGGCTGAGAGCAGAGTGGGCAGGTCCGCGTACTTCCGGTAAACGGTCATCCGGGACACGTCTGCTCGCCGGGCAACTTCAGTGAGCGTTGTCCGCCGAGGCCCGACATCGAGCAGCACTTCGTATGCCGCGGTCAGCAGGGGATCTCCGTCAGTGGGCGGCGGTTCCACAACGGAAATGTTACGATTAGGCATCACATGTAACAGTGTAACACTTGCCGACCACTAGGATGATGAGATGACCAGCACGGCCGATGCCCCCACCACGTTCGCGATCGACGAAGATCCCACCCGCTGGGGGGTGAACCGGGGTGCCGGCTTGCCCGACGCGGCCAGGGAGTTCCTGGTGCGGGAAGTGGGCCAGGCCACCCCGCACGGACAACCGGACTGGTCGCAGTTGCAGGTGGCGGAGTCCAGACTGACGGCGGAGCAACTCGCCGATCTTGCCGGCATCGTCGGTGCTGAACAGGTGGCCACCGATCGCGAGACGCGCCTGCGTCATGGCGGTGGACTGTCCTACCTTGATCTGGTCGCCCGTCGGACCGGGGACATCCGTGCCGCCGATGCGGTCGTCTTTCCCGGGGACAACGCGGCCGTGGCCGCCCTGCTTTCCTGGTGCGAGGAGCAAGGGGTCGCAGTGGTGACCTTCGGAGGGGGCACCTCCGTGGTCGGCGGCCTGCGCACCGGCGGCATCGATCGACCTACCTTGATGGTCTCGATGGCCAGGTTCGACGAGATCCTCGACATCGACGAGGAGTCGCGGCTGGTCCGCGTCGGTGCCGGGATGACCGGTCCGCGATTGGAACGGCTGCTGAGCCCTCGGGGACTGACCACCGGCCACTTTCCACAGTCCTGGGCGCGCGCCACGTTCGGAGGCTACGCGGCGACCCGGTCGGCCGGGCAGTCCTCCACCGGCTACGGCCGCAGTGACCAGATGATCGAGGGCGTGCATGTCGTCACTCCGCGGGGCGAGGTCGAGGCGGGCCATGTCGCCGCGAGCGCAGCCGGCCCCGACCTCCGCGGCCTGTTCATCGGTTCCGAGGGGGCCTTCGGCATCATCACGGAGGTCGTGGTGCGGGTTCGAACCGCGCCCGCCGTGCGTGGGTACACCGGCGTCATCTTCCCCGACTACGCCGCTGGTCTCGCCGCGCTTCGTGAACTCGAGCAGGGCCGGATCGCTCCGGACGTGACTCGCCTGTCGGACCCGCAGGAGACAGCCGTGACGCTCGCCATGAGTGGACCCTCAGGACGCAGCGCCGAACTCCTCGACAAGTACCTTGCGATGCGCAAGGTTTCGGAGCCCTGCCTGGCCATTTTCGGCTGGGAGGGAACCCGGTCGTCCGTCTCGGCCCGTCGCCTCGAGGCATTGCCGGTGCTGCGGCGCAACGGCGGCGTCTCGCTCAGTTCGAAGGTCGGCAACGCCTGGGAGCACGGTCGGTTCGACGGTCCCTTCCTACGGGATCTGCTGATCGATGAGGGATACCTGGTCGAGACTCTGGAGACGGCTACGCACTGGTCGAACATGGAGCATCTGCGCGACGCGGTAAGGGGCGCTCTCGCCGAGACCCTCGGCGACGGTGGTCCGGGGCCGTGGGTGATGTCCCACGTCTCCCACGTCTACGAGACAGGGGCCTCGCTGTATTTCACGGTGATAGCCCGTCAGACCGACGACGTTGCCGCACAGTGGCCGCCCGCGAAAGCCGCGAGCCTCGACGCCATCGTGGCCGCAGGCGGCACGATCACCCACCATCATGCGGTCGGCCGCGACCACGCGCCCTGGCTGCCCAAGGAGATCGGCGCCACCGGCGTCGAGGTGCTGAGAGCGATAAAGGCCACCCTCGACCCTGCGGACATCCTCAACCCCGGGGTGTTGTTGCCTCAATCGTGACGACCACAGGGTCCGGCGCCAAATCTGTCGTCATGCGCTCGGTGACGGCTTCCAGGGCGCCGTCTCCGTAGAGGTCAAGGGTCCTACTGGCGCCGTCGGCGGCGAATCCGGCTGAACCGAGGAAGCCGATCAGATCGGCGCCTGCCGGTACCCAGGCAACGCCCGTTCGGGCGCCCTCACCGCGGGCGAGGTCGGCCCAGGCGGACAGCAGCCGTGATCCGTGACCCGCGCGACGTTGGTCGGGGTCCACACTCAACTCGACTATCTCGACATCCCGGTCGGTCAGGTCTGGGTCGCTCGCCGATGACCACGCGAGCACCCCGACCACCCGGTCGTCATCCAGCGCCACGATGACGCGGCCAGGGCCGTCGTCCGGGGCGCCGATCGACTCCCGCCATGCCGAGATCTGCTCGGGGGAGTTCGGTTGCGGTCGCACCTCGTCGGGCAGCACCCGTGCGAGATCGCGGGCCCACGACAGTGCCTGCACGGCCGCGATCGCGCGGGCGTCCGAGGCCCGCGCGGGGCGGACGGCGGAATTCGTCGGTGTGCCCATGAGGGACATCCAACACCCTCTGCCTAGGGTTGGCACATGGCAAACACATCCGAGTCCGATCCGGCGGACGAGCAGGGGATCGAGTTCCGCTCCGACATGACCGTGGAGCTGGTGAAATCAAGCGCCAGCGATGCGGACGTACTGTTCGCGGCACGTGTCTCCACCAAGGGTGAACAGTCCCTCGACGACTTGGACGCGGATCCCTCGCGTTCGACCGGACTCATCAACTACCTGATGCGCGATCGTCACGGGTCACCCTTCGAGCACAACTCGTTGACGTACTTCGTGAGCGCGCCCATCTTCGTCTTCCGGGAATTCATGCGCCACCGGATCGCCTCCTACAACGAGGAGTCGGGTCGTTACCGTGAACTCCGGCCGGTGTTCTACGTGCCGGGACCGGAGCGCAAGTTGGTCCAGGAAGGCAAGCCCGGGCACTACGACTTCGTCGAGGGCAGCCCCGAGCAGCATGCACTAGCCGTGGCCGAGACCATGAAATCCTGCGAGCAGGCCTATCGCAGCTATCAGGAGATGCTGGCGGCGGGGGTTGCCCGCGAGGTTGCCCGCATCGTCTTGCCGGTGGGTACCTACTCCTCGATGTACGTGACGATGAATGCCCGAGCGCTGATGAACTTCCTGTCGTTGCGTACGAAGCGCGAGAACAGCAGCTTCCCCTCCTATCCGCAGCGCGAGATCGAGATGGTGGCCGAGCGGATGGAGGAGGAATGGGCGGCTCTCATGCCGTTGACGCATGCGGCGTTCCAAGCCAACGGCCGCGTCGCTCCGTGAGGGGGACCGCGGGCTCAAGGTAGCCTGAAGCCCATGAGTGGATTCCCCGATCTCGGCAGCGTCCTGACCGCGATGGTGACGCCGATGCGCGACGACTTCGCGGTCGATCTCGAAGGTGCGGCCACGTTGGCCCGGCAGCT
>CAYMPK010000231.1:0-4105 GCA_964392145.1 uncultured Actinomycetes bacterium
CGCGGCCTCGCTCGCGGGCGCCCGGCTGCTGCCGCCGTCCGAGTTCGGTGCCCTCGCCTCTCTGCTGAACCTGGTCGCCATCGGCTCCGTTGTGGCCTTCGGGTTGCAGGCGGTCGCCGCCCGACTCATCGTGCAGTCCGACCCGGCTTCCCGTAGCGCGATTGGCGCCCGGCTCCTCAGGTTCTCCTGGCTTGTCGGCGCGATACTGGCCCTCGCGGTGATCGCGGTCTCGCCGGTCATCACCGGCCTCCTGGACCAATCCGGACTCTTGGTCACCGCGCTGGTTGGACTCGCGCTGCTGCCGATCACCCTCGCCGGCGGACTGTACGGGATAGCCCAGGGTCGGGAGCAGCACCTCCGACTGGGACTGCTCCTGGTGGTCACGGGTCTCGCCCGGTTCCTGGGAGGTGTCCTCGGACTGCTGGTCTTCGGCACTGTGTTCGGCACGATCGCAGTGATGACCCTCGGGGCGCTGATCGGGGCGCTGGTCGCAGTATTCATGGTGAGACCCATCACTGATGCGGCGCCGCTCAAGGTGGATCGACTCACCTCCCAGGTGCTGCATGCGAGCCATGCCATGTTCGCCCTGTTCGTCGCCACCAGCATCGACCTGCTGCTGGCCCGCTACTTCCTCCCCGGTCCCGAGTCCGGCGTCTACGCGGTGGGCGCGGTGGTGGCCAAGGTCGCCTTCTGGTTACCGCAGTTTGTGGCGGTGATCGCCTTCCCGAGGATGGCCGATGACCGTCGAGAGCGAACCACGGCGGTCGCCGCTGCCGCGGTCGCTGCGATCGGCGTGCTCATCGTGCTGGGTCTGGTGCTGGTGCCCAACGTGGTGATCTCGTTCGTCGGCGGCAGCCAGTACGCCTCCCTTGCGGGGAGCCTGTGGATCTTCGGCGTGATCGGAGCCGCATTCGCGCTGGCCCAGTTCCTGTTGTACTCGCGGCTCGCCGTCGACGACCGGCGCGCGGTATATGCCCTCTGGGCGGCCGTCATCGCGATCGTTGCGGGGGTCTCGCTGTGGCATGGCGGTGTGGCCCAGGTGGCCAGCGTGGTGGCCGCGGTCGCCCTGCTGCTGGCCGGAGTCGGGGTCGCAGCTCTGCTCATCGACCGGCGACAGGGCGCCGAGCACCCGATCGAAGGGTTCGAGTCGCTGGAACGCGGGTAGGGCCCACCGCTACTGCACGATGGGATTGGCCCCAGCGTCAGGATTCGAATGCCTCCGGTGGCGGGCAGTTGCACACCAGGTTGCGATCACCGTGGGCGCCATCAATACGACTCACCGGCGGCCAGTACTTGTTCGCCGGATCGCCCCCGGGATACGCCCCGAGCATCCGTTCATAGGGCCGATCCCAACCCCCTGCGATGTCGAACGCTGTGTGTGGCGCCAGCCGCAGTGGGGATTCGGCGAGTTCGATGTTGCCCGCCGCGATCTCATCGATCTCGGCGCGGATAGCGGTCATCGCCGCCACGAAACGGTCGAGTTCGGAGAGGTCCTCGCTCTCCGTCGGTTCGATCATCAAGGTGCCCGACACCGGGAAGGACATCGTGGGGGCGTGGAATCCGTAGTCGATCAGTCTCTTCGCGACGTCGTCAACGGTGACTCCGGTCTGCTTGGTGATGTCGCGCACGTCGAGGATGCACTCGTGCGCCACCAGTCCGCCCTCCCCGGTGTACAGAACCGGGAAGGCGTCGCCGAGCCGCGAAGCCAAGTAGTTCGCGTTGACGATCGCCGTTCGGCTGGCATCGCGCAGCCCTTCGGCCCCCATCAGGCGGATGTAGGCATAGGAGATGGGAAGCACACCGGCACTTCCCCAGGGGGCGCCGCTGACGGGTCCGACGCCGCCGTCGGGGAACCCGCGCCCCGTCGGACCGGCATCGCGACGGAGTGGGTGGCCGGGCAGGTAGGGCGCCAGGTGGGCGCGTACGCCGACCGGACCGACCCCAGGGCCACCGCCGCCGTGCGGGATGCAGAACGTCTTGTGCAGGTTGAGATGCGACACGTCCGCCCCGAACCGTCCGGGCGGCGCCAGGCCGACCAGCGCATTGAGGTTGGCCCCATCGAGGTACACCTGGCCGCCGGTGTCGTGGACCAGGGCGCAGATCTGCTGGACCTCCTGCTCGAACACGCCGTGGGTGCTCGGGTAGGTGATCATCAGGGCTGCCAGGTCGTCGGCATGCTCCTCGACCTTCGACCTCAGATCGTCGAGGTCTACGTTGCCCTGTTCGTCACAGGCCACCACGACGACCCGCAGACCAGCCATCACAGCGCTTGCCGCGTTGGTTCCGTGGGCACTCGACGGAATCAGGCAGACATCCCGCTCCGCCTGCCCCTGCGCCACCAAATACGCCCGAATGGCCAGCAGACCCGCGAACTCGCCTTGGCTGCCGGCATTGGGCTGCACGGAGACCGCGTCGTAGCCGGTGACCGCCACCAACCACTTCTCCAGCGAGGTGATCAGTTCGGCGAACCCCTCGGACTCATCGGACGGGGCGAACGGGTGAAGTCCGGCGAACTCCGGCCAGGTGATGGCCTCCATCTCGGTCGCGGCATTAAGCTTCATGGTGCACGAGCCGAGTGGGATCATGCTTCGATCCAGAGCCAGATCGAGGTCGGACAACCGTCGCAGGTAACGCATCATCGCGGTCTCGCTGTGGAACGCACCGAACCACTCATGGGTCAGGAAGTCCGGCGTTCGCTGAAGGTCGTCGGGAATCGACTTCGGTGCGGTCGTCGGCACTTTCACCGACTGCCCGAGAACCTCCTGGAACGCGGCTGCAACCGCCGCCAGGTCCTCCTCGGACGTCGTTTCGTCCACCGAGATCCCCACCCGGTCGGTCGACACCAGGCGCACATCGATGCCATGACGGCGGGCGGCCGCCAGCACCTCATCTGCACGACCCGGCACGGCCACGTCGAGGGTGTCGAAGAACTCGCTGGATCCCAACTCGACGCCGGCCGACCCCACGGCCGCGGCCAGTCTGCGGGCCTTCTCGTTGACCCGGGATGAGATCGCCCGTAGGCCCTCCGCACCGTGATAGGCGGCGTACATCGCGGCCGTGACGGCCAACAGGACCTGCGAGGTGCAGATGTTGCTGGTCGCCCGCTCACGCCGAATGTGCTGTTCCCGGGTCTGAAGGGCAAGCCGGTAGGCCGGCCGGCCGGCCGCGTCCTTGCTCACTCCTACCAATCGCCCCGGCAGCGAGCGCTCGAGTCCGGCCCGGACAGCCAGGAAACCGGCATGCGGGCCACCGAAGCCCATCGGGACACCGAATCGTTGGGCCGAACCGACCACGACATCCGCCCCCATCGAACCCGGGGCAGAGATCTGCGTCAAGGCCAACAGGTCAGACGTGACGCACACAACCGCTCCGGCCTCCTTGAGCCTGGCGATCACCAGCGCCGGGTCCCACAGACGACCCGATGATCCCGGGTACGACAGCAGGGCTCCGAAAGCATCCGGGAACTGCTCCTGCGCACGCGGATCGAACATCACGATCTCGATCCCGACAGGTTCGGCCCGGGTCTCGAGCACAGCCAACGTCTGCGGGTGGGTATCGACGTCGACCAGGAACCTCGCGTTGTCGCTGCGTACCGTGCGTCGCGCGAGCGACATGGCCTCGGCGGCCGCGGTTGGCTCGTCGAGCAGGGACGCATTGGCCACCGGCAGTCCGGTCAGATCGGCCACCATCGTCTGGAACATCAACAGGGCCTGCAGCCTGCCCTGCGAGATCTCCGGCTGGTAGGGCGTGTAGGCCGTGTACCAGGCGGGGTTCTCGAGCACGTTGCGCAGGATCACCGGTGGCGTCAGCGTGCCGTAGTAGCCCTGGCCGATCAGGGACTTCTTCAGCACGTTCTTCGCCGCGACGGCTTTCAATGCCGCCAGCACCTCGGGCTCGGACAACGCCGGCGGGAGTTCCAGCTGTTCGTCGCGGATCCCCGACGGTAGAGCCGCCTCGATCAATGCTTCGACGGAGTCGAAGCCGATCGCCTTCAGCATCAGCGCAATGTCGTCGCCCCGGGGGCCGATATGTCGGGCGCGGAAGCCCGCGTCTGGTTGTTCCGGCGCCTCGGCGAAGTCTGGAATCGTCACTGGCCCAGGATACG
>CAYMPK010000232.1:0-2842 GCA_964392145.1 uncultured Actinomycetes bacterium
CAGGCCTGCCTGATTGGCCTGCAAGGCGCGGTCGGCATGCGATTGGCGACGAAACTCTCGATAGTGCTGCAGTCCAAGATGGTGGCCCGCCTGCTCAGCCTGCCGGCGGCATTCCACGCCATGAGGGGTTCGGGCGCGCTGGCCCAGCGGGCGCTTCAACCCACCATGGTCGCCGCCACCGTCTCCACGATGTTCTCCACCATGGCCGTGGGAGCTATCAGCAGTGTTACCGCCATTGCCCTGATGGTGCTGGCGTATCCCCCGGCCGGCGCGGTGGCGGTGATCGCGCTCGTCGTGCTGGTGGCGGCGATGGTGACGGCATCCCGCAAGCGCCGAGCTCTGGCGATGCGCATGGTGCGTGAGCAGGTTGACGTCGCCACGGTGGCGGTGACCTCGTTGAGCCAGATCGAGGTGATCAAGGCATCGGGGGCGGAGGATCACGCAAGTTCCCGATGGACCTCCGCGCACAATCGCTTTCTTGCTGCGATGCAGCAACTCGGAGAACGAACCGTGGGGCTGGACGTGTTACCCGGCTTCCTGCTGACAGTGGCGAGTGCCGGAGTGACGGTTGTCGGTCTCATGGGCGTCACCCAAGGGCGCCTGAGCCTGGGTGGCTTCGTCGCGGTGCAGACCCTGCTGGGGCTGGCCCTGGCACCGGCGGCCATGGTGGTCGGCCAGTTCCAGCGGGCTGAAACGCTTTCCGGCCAACTGGACCAGATCGATGACGTGCTGTGCACCGAGGTTCCGATCGCGGTGACGGAGCGGGAGGTTTCCGCGGCTCCCGCCGTTCTCGTCGGTGATCTGCGGTTGACCGACATCACCTTCGGCTACGACCGGAACCGGCCCCCGCTACTGGTCGACTTCAACCTGCACATCAGCCCGGGTTCGCGGGTTGCCCTGGTCGGCCCCAGCGGCTGTGGGAAGTCCACCGTCGCTCGACTCGTGGTGGGACTGTATGACCCCTGGGACGGCGAGATCCTCCTCGACGACCGAAGCCGGACCTGGTGGCCCGAGCAGGTGCTCTGCCGGGAGGTCTCCTTGGTGGACCAGGATCCAGTGATCTTCGCCGGCACTTTCCGGGACAACATCACGCTGTGGGATCCGACGATCGGCGACGCCGCCGTCGTTCAGGCGGCCAAGGATGCTGCACTCCACGACGAGATCGCCCGCCGACCCGGCTCCTACGAAGCCGAACTCCGAGAGGGCGGCGGCGACCTATCCGGGGGTCAACGGCAACGCCTGGAGATCGCCAGGGCACTCGTACGTGATCCGGCACTGATCATCATGGATGAGGCCACGTCCGCACTCGACGCGGCGACCGAGGCTCACATCGACACCGCTATCCGGCGTCGTGGTGCTTCCAGTTTGATCGTCGCCCACCGGCTCAGCACTGTGCGGGACGCCGACGAGATCATCGTCCTCGAGCAGGGCACCGTCGTCGAGCGCGGACGGCATGTCGACCTGATCGAGCTCGACGGTCCCTACCGCCGGCTGGTGACAGCATGACTGCTGCAGCCCGCCGCGAGGTCGACGCCAGCGAAGTCCTGCCATTGCCGGCAGGTCGCTCGATCAGTGTGGTTTCCGGTACCGCCCTGGTCTTCGTGGTGCCGCGCGCCGAGGGCGGACGTGGGCGAAGAGTTCCACTGGGCGAGGTGTCAGCTCCCGGGGCTGTCATCGGTGCTGACCTCGACGATGCCGACATCGTCGTCGTGGGCTTACCCGGCACGACCGTCGAGGAACGATCTGAACTCGACGAGGACGGGGCGCGTGCGACCGGAGCGGCAGCGGCGGCCGCGCTCGCCCGTTCGGAGACATCCGCCGTGGACGCGGTGGAGGCCATTGCCCTGGCGAGTCATCACGATGAGCGGATGATCGACGATGCCTTGCTGGGTCTCGCTGCGGCGGTTCCGGGCGAGAAGCCCGACCTGCTCATCGGCTCGGACCTGCCCGATGACGTCGCGGTCGTGGACTTCATGGCACGACAGATCGGGCTTCGCCCGAACCCCCTGAGCCTGCGTCGAGCCATGGCAGACGTCGAGATCAGTGATCGGGATGCCATCACCGCGCTGGCGACGGCATGTGGCGCAGCGGTGCGGAGGGTCGAACTCACGCCCGGATGGTGGCGCCAAGAAGGGCCGCCGGTACTGCTCAGGGACCGGTTCTCGGACACCATCTCGGCTGCCGTGTGGCGTCGGGGCGGCTATCACATCTGGGAGCCTGCAACCGGTCTCGCGACCGCGGTCGACGATGGCTCCGCGGGTCGCTGGGCGCGCGAGGCGATCCTGCTCGAACCGCTCCTGGACCCCAACCGTCCTGCGCGCATCCGGGACCTTCTCCGTCTCGGAGCACGCGGCAGCAACCGGAGTCTCTGGCTGGTTGCCGGGCTGACTGCCGTTGTCGGGATCCTGGCCGCGGTAATCCCGATCGTTGCCGGACAGTTGACATCCACGGTGGCGGATCAGACGCGCTCAGCACTCGCGATCGTCGGCGTGGCACTGGTCGCCTTCGCGGCCGGTGACATGGCACTGCGTGCCGTGCGCTCCTACGCCCTGTTGAGGATCCGGGGCCGTGGGACGGCGGTTGCGGCCACGGCCGTCTGGGATCGACTGATCAGGCTGCCGATGTCGTGGCAGAACGATCGCACGGTGTCCTCGCGGCTGACCGACGCGAACGCGGTCGACACCGCATCCAGCGCTATGTCCGACGCCGTGATCACGTCGCTGCTGGACATCTCAGCGGTCGTCGGAGCGGTCATCGGCGTGATGACCACCAGTGGTCCGCTTGCAATCGCCTTGCTGGCCTTCCTGGTGGTGCGGGCGCTGGTGGAAATGTCGTTGGTTCG
>CAYMPK010000232.1:2852-4099 GCA_964392145.1 uncultured Actinomycetes bacterium
TTCGCCGTGCAGCCCGCCTGACCAGGTCCGCCCTCGACGCAGCGACCGAGAGTCAGGCTGTGACGCTGGGGATGGTGTCGGGGGTCAACCGGCTACGGGTGTCGGGCGCTCTTGGGCGCGCCTTCGCCCTCTGGGCCCGTTCACAGGCCAAGACGACCTCGGTGGAGGTTCGCCAGCGGCGTCTCGCCGTAGTCCAGCAGATGACAGGGGCGCTGTGGCCGTCTGTCGGCCTCGCGGTCCTTTTGGCGGTCACGGCCATTTCAGACGCCGACGTGGGAAGCCTGGTCACCGCGCAGACGGCGTTGACAACGGCCACGGCCGCGGTTGCCGCGGCGGTGGCGTCCATCGGGGCGGGGCTCTCTGCCAGGGCGGTATTGGAGCGCGCGCGTGCGGTCCTGAGCGCAGCCCCGGAATCGGGCACCGGCCAGGAAGTTGCCGAACTTGCGGGCGCCCTCGACTTGCGCGACCTCGTCTTCAGCTACCGGCCCGATATCCCGCCGGTACTGCAAGGAGTGAGCATCTCCATTCCCGCGGGGGCCCACGTCGCCCTTGTGGGCCCCTCGGGCTGCGGCAAGAGCACGCTGTTGCGTCTCGTTCTCGGACTCGAGGATCCAGACTCAGGAATCGTGTCGTTCGACGGCCGCGACCTCTCCGCCCTCGACCGTTCCTCCGTCAGACGCCAGATCGGCTCCGTGATGCAGTCGTCGGCGCTGATGCCCGGCAGTATCCGGGAGAACGTCGACTTGGGGCGCGGACTGACTGCCAGCGAGATCTGGACGGCGTTGGAGCAGGCGGCGGTGGCGGAGGATGTCCGCAACATGCCCATGGGGCTGGCGACCGTAGTGGTCGAAGGTGGCGGCACCATTTCCGGCGGGCAGCGCCAGCGCATCCTGCTGGCCAGGGCGTTGGCGGGGCGCCCCCGGATGCTGATCCTGGATGAGGCGACGTCAGCGCTGGACAACGTCAGCCAAGCCGCAGTCGTGGGCAATCTCGATCGGCTGAAGATCACCCGGCTGGTCGTGGCCCACCGCCTCTCGACCATCGAACAGGCGGACCTTGTGGTGATGTTGGCGGACGGCCGGGTCGTGGCCGAGGGCCGATTCGACGACCTCATTCACGAACCGGGCCCCTTCCGCGACCTGGTCCAGCGCCAACGGATATGACGTTTCCTCAGGGAAGATCCGATCCCGGGTCCACCCTCAGGTAGCAAAGGCATAGAGTCTCTCCTAGCAATCCCGCCTTGGCCT
>CAYMPK010000233.1:0-4050 GCA_964392145.1 uncultured Actinomycetes bacterium
GGTGCTCATATCAGGACTCCGTCCCTCTCGAGGTTGTTCCGACGCCGACGGGTGCGCCCGCGTAGGTCTGGTTGATCGCTTCCGGATCGTCATCGATCCCAAGGTCACTGGGGTGGTCGTGCTCGAACTTGTTGGCCAGCTCCGGACTCGCTTGGTGCAGCATGCGGACGATGGTCAGGTGCATCCACAACAGTGCGATGAGCGTGGTGAGGAAGAGGATGAAGAAGGTGGTCTGGGGCAGGCCGGTGAACTTCGTGCCATAGGCGAACAGGGGTGGGAAGAAGAACCCACCGAGCGCGCCCAGACAGCCCACGAGGCCACCGACCGCCCCGACGTCATGTGGGAAGTACTCCGGGATGTGTTTGTAGACCGCAGCTTTGCCCACACCCATGGCGCAGCCGATCAGGAAGACCAGGCAGGTGAAGAGCACGACGCCGACACTCCAGGGCAGCATGTCGGTGGACGTTCCGTCTGGAGAGTTCACCACGATGTGGCCATACGGCATCATCAGAATCCCCGTTGCGACGAGCATTACCCAGAACGTCAGGTACATAACCCTTCGGGCGCCGAACTTGTCTGAGAGCCAGCCCCCGACCGGGCGGAGCAGTGATGCCGGGAAGATGAAGAGGGCCGTCAGCATGGCAGCATCAAAGAGTTCCAGGCCGTACACATCCACGTAGTACTTGGGCAACCATGCGGCTAGGGCCACATAGGCGCCGAAAGTGATGACGTAGTAGAGACTGAACCGCCACACTCGTAGCTGCTTCAGCGGTGTGAGCATCGAGCCCAGAGATCGTCCCTCGTTCGGCTTGTGGTCGTGCTTGGGTGACACGACCCAGGTGACGATGGCCATGGCCACGAGCAGAACGGCGTAGAGCCACGGCACGAACCGCCAACCGCCGGGGATCCAGCCACCCAGGTAGCCGACTGTCGGCACGAGAACGATCAGTGTCGGGCCGATGAGTTTGGTGACCGAGGCGCCTACATTGCCTGCTCCGAAAATGCCGAGTGCAAGACCCTGGCGGTTCTGCGGCCACCATGCGCTGACCCACGCGATGCCGACCGAGAAGGAGTTGCCGGCGAACCCGACCAGGAAGGCATAGATCAGCAGCGAGGAGTAGGAGGTCGCATAGGCCACCAAGAGCGCGGGGATGGCCGTGAACGCCAACATCGCCGTGAATACCCGCCGACCGCCGACCCGATCGGTGAGGATTCCCGCCGGTAGGCGCCATAGGGCACCGTTCAGGATGGCGACGGCGACGATCCACGAGAGTTGGACATCGGTGAGGCCGAATTCCTTGCGGATGGGCAGGCCAAGGACGCCGAACATCAGCCAGACGGCGAACATCAAGGTGAACGCGACGGTGGAGATCACCAGCACGCGGACCTTGCCGGTCGACGGAGCCTGGGGCCCGTCGTCCCCGACCGGGAGTCGACTGGCAGAACCTGCGCCGGCGGACCCGGTAATCGTGGACATGGTGCGCTCCTTTCGCCTTAGGGCGACCGTACACTAATAAACAACAAGGGAACAATAACCCCCGTGTTTATTCACCATGTCGTGTTTATGTGCTAGAAAGGACTCATGTCCACGTACTCCGGGTTGGCCACCGGTCGCGCCCTTGCGCGGTTGGGTGTCCTTGCCGGTCGCCGCCCGGTCGATGGCAATCAGGCGCAGCACGAGTCCCGCGATCGTGTGCTGGCGCTGGTGGAGGCGGCCGCGGAGCCGATGCTTATCGAGGACATCTGTGAGGCCACAGGTCTGCACGCCAATACCGTGCGAGGCCACCTCGACACATTGGTGGCGGCAGACAGAGTCACTCGGACCCCAGGACCGCGCAATGGTCGCGGTCGGCCTCCGTGGCTCTACTCGGCCAGGGAAGCCGGGGCGGTGGCCGAGTTGCACCGTTCGCTGCGTGAGCAGTTGGAGACAGCCGACGCCGACTCCGTCGCCCGGGAGGCCGCGGCGGCTTGGGCTTCGACCGCCCAGTTCGACAAGGTGGCTGAGTCGCCCGACGACTCCGTGGCGCAGGCAAGAACCACCCTTGAAGGGCTCGGGTTCTCGGCTGAGGAATCGCCGGTCGGGGATGCGATCGTGCTTCGTGATTGCCCGTACGCCTCCCTGGTGGCTGACCACCCTGTTATCTGCGATATCCATGCGGCGTTGCTCGGAGAGATTCTTACCCGCTCCGGCCAGGACGTCTCCGTGACCTCTCTAGATGTCTGGGCTAGGCCAGGTGTCTGTGTGGCCCACCTGGATCGCCCCGACTTGCAACCTTCCCGGGTGATCGACATCGGAGACACCAATGACGCGACTCGCACGGCGGTAAGTGCGAAGAAGAGCGCGAAGAAGAAGAGGAAACCATGACGACCACCGAAGGTGACATCAACCCGGGCGCCCGGGCGGACGCCACCGCGACGGACGAGTTCCTTCTCAAAGCCGGCAGGTTCTTCACCCCAGGCCAGGTCTCCGCGGACTTGCGCACCGTAACCCGTCAAGGGGGTCGCCAAGGCGACGTGTTCTACCGCGACCGCTGGAGTCACGACAAGGTAGTCCGGAGCACACACGGGGTGAATTGCACCGGTTCATGTTCCTGGAAGGTGTATGTCAAGGATGGCGTCATCACCTGGGAGACCCAGCAGACCGACTACCCCAGCGTCGGTCCGGACAGCCCCGAGTACGAGCCCCGTGGCTGCCCGAGAGGTGCCGCCTTTTCCTGGTACACCTACTCGCCCACCCGCGTGCGCTACCCCTACGTCCGCGGAGTCTTGCTGGAGGCTTATCGGGCGGCGAAGGCCCGCGTCACCGACCCTGTCCTCGCCTGGGCGGAGGTCGTCAACGACCCCGACACTCGCCGCAGCTACCAGCAGGCGCGTGGCAAGGGCGGACTTGTGCGGGCTTCCTGGTCGGAGGTCACTGAACTGATCTCCGCCGCGCACGTGCACACGATCAAGACCCACGGGCCTGACCGCGTTTTCGGCTTCTCCCCGATCCCGGCCATGTCCATGGCATCCCACGCCGGTGGCAGCCGCTTCATCTCGATGGTCGGCGGATCGATGCTCAGCTTCTACGACTGGTATTGCGACCTTCCAGTCGCCTCACCACAAGTTTTCGGCGACCAGACCGATGTCCCGGAATCCGCGGACTGGTGGAACGCCTCCTACTTGATCATGTGGGGCGCGAACGTTCCTGTGACACGCACGCCGGACGCCCACTTCATGGCGGAGGCGCGCTATCGAGGGCAGAAGGTCGTCACTGTCTCACCGGACTACGCGGATAACACCAAGTTCGCCGATGAATGGATGGCGCCTCATCCAGGCACCGACGGCGCTCTGGCCATGGCCATGGGCCACGTGATCCTCACCGAGTTCTTTCGTGATCGGCAGGTGCCGCGTTTCGTCGACTACGTGAAGAAGTTCTCCGACCTGCCCTTCCTGGTGAGCCTTCGTCCCAAGCACGGCGCCTGGGTTCCCGACAAATTCGTCACTGCTGCCGATCTCGGCGATGACAGCGAGAACGCCAAGTTCAAGACCGTACTCGTCGAAGCGGCCACGGGACGCCCGCACGTGCCCAATGGCTCCATGGGCTATCGCTATGGCGAGTCCGGCGCGGGAAAATGGAACCTTGACCTTGAGGGGGTGGATCCCGCGCTGAGCCTGTTTGGGGCGGCGCAGTCTGAAACCGCGGAAGTTCTTCTCCCGCGTTTCGATGTTGACCAGGCGAACGGGGAGGGAGGAGGAGTCCACCGTCGGGGGGTGCCCGCCGCCCGTCTGTCGACAGTTCAAGGCGAGCGCCTGGTCACCACCGTCTTTGACTTGATGATGGCTCAGTACGGGGTCGCCAGGGAAGGACTGCCGGGGGAATGGCCCACCGGATACGACGACCCGGCGCCTTACACCCCGGCGTGGCAAGAAGAGATCACTGGAGTACCGGCGTCAATGGCCACCCGCATCGGGCGAGAGTTCGCTGCCAACGCTGAGGATTCCGGCGGCCGCTCGATGATCATCCTCGGCGCCGGGACCAACCACTGGTTCCACTCCGACACCATCTAC
>CAYMPK010000234.1:0-4046 GCA_964392145.1 uncultured Actinomycetes bacterium
GGGGTCAATCCGGTGGGAGACGAGGCTCTGGCGACGGTCGCCGAACGGGAGATGTGGTCGACCCGCCCACCGTGCGCACCGGCCCGGATAGCAGCCGTCGACTGCGGAACGAATTCCATCCGACTGTTGGTCGTCGAGTTGGACCCATTGACCGGGGCGGTTCACGAACTGCACCGGGACTTGATCATCGTTCGCCTCGGGGAAGGGGTGGACGCAACCGGACGGTTGAGCGACGGCGCATTGGAGCGAACCTTCGCCGCCTGTGAGGGCTACGCCGAGGTCCTGCGCGAGCTGCAGGTCGGCGCCGTGCGCTTCGTTGCCACGTCGGCCTCCAGGGATGCCTCGAACCGGGAGGTCTTCGTGGCCGGCGTCCGCGAGCTCCTCGGCGTCGAGCCCGAGGTCATCAGCGGGGAGGAGGAGGCGCGGTTGTCGTTCCTGGGCGCCACATCTTCCCCGGCGGTTCGAGCCGGCGCCGAACCCAGGCTTGTGTTCGACATCGGCGGAGGTTCCACCGAGTTCGTTCTCGGCGGTGACGATCCGGTCGCCAGCGTCAGCGTGGACGTCGGATGCGTCCGCCTCGCTGAGCGCTGGCTGGCGACAGACCCGCCCGCGGCCGCTGAGGTCGCCGGCGTGCGGAGCGATGCGCGGGAAGCGATCGGGAGGGCCTCGGCCGCCGTGCCCTTCGGCCATGCGGCCTCGTTGGTGGGGTTGGCGGGAACGGTCACCACCGTGGCCGCCCTGTATCTGGGGCTCGACGAGTACGACCCCGTCGCGATCCACGGATCGCGAATCCCAGCGCCCGAGGTCACCAGGATCGCCGCGGAACTCGAGGCCATGACCCTCGCCGAGAGGCTGGCACTCCCGGTCATGCACCCGGGACGGGCCGACGTGATCGTGGCCGGTGCGGCCGTATTGGACGAGATCTTGCGGGCGGTCGGCCTGGCGGAGGTGATCGTGAGCGAGCAGGACATCCTCGATGGGATAGCCATCGACTTGGCTCGGCGACCGGCCGGTCAGCCCGCAGACCCGACGCGGGGGGTCGACCTGGGGTTCACCGGCGCTTAGGGTCGGTAGGTACCCGCGGGCGGGCCGCCCGCGGCAAGCATCCACAACCGGAGGACTACATGGCGTTGTTGGCGGTCACTGTCATCAGTCGCGATCGGGTCGGCATCATCGCTGACGTCACGGGAGTTCTGGCGGAGCTGGGGGGCAACCTGCAGGACTCATCGATGACTCTCCTTCACGGCCACTTCGCCTGGACCCTTCTGGTCGAAGCTGAGGTCGGTCCTGAGCAGGTCGCCTCCCAGTTGCGAGCGGCCGGACTGGACGGGGTGGCGGTGTCGCAGGTCCCCGCCGACACCGCGAAGGGCTTCGAGTCCCCTGAGCGACTCATCGTGGCTGTGCACGGGGAGGACCGGATAGGCATTGTTGCGGCCGTGAGTCGGGTCGTCGCGGACGAGGGAGGCAACATCACCGAACTCAGTACCCGGCTGGGCCAGCCGCGGGGGGGCTCGGGTCTGTACCTCGCCGTCGCCGAAGTGGAATTCCCCCGCGGGGTGAATGTGGGCCGGCTGCAGGATCGACTCCGGGCGACTTGCGATGAGCTCGGACTGGACGTTTCGGTTCAGCGTGACGAACCGGATCTGATGTGATCCGGATGCCGGATCTTCCGGCAGGCCGCGTGCTGGAGGTGGTGGTGGCACCGGCCCCGGTGCTCTCCTGTCGCTGTCAGGAGGTGGACCCTCGAGCGCCGGAATCGGTTCAGCTGGCCGCGGACCTGCTGGCGACCATGGCAGTCTCGCCTGGCTGCGTCGGCCTGGCCGCCAACCAGGTAGGAGTGCCGGTCCGGATGTTCAGCCTCGATGTGACCGAGCATCCGAAGACGCGCACCAGCCATGGTGTCTTCGTCCTGTGCAATCCCACTGTGGTGGTCTCCTCTCGTAATGAAAAGGCACGGGAGGGCTGCATGTCCGTGCCTGATTTCACCGGCGACGTCAAGCGGGCAACCAGGATGACGGTCACCGGGCAACTGCCGGTGACCGGTGAGTCCGTGGAGATCAGCACCGATGCCTTTGAGGCACGAGCGCTGCAGCATGAGATCGATCACCTCGACGGACTGTTGTTCCTCGACCGCGTCACCGATGCCCGAGCGGTGCACCCCCGCCGAACCTACCTGTGACGACGCCCATTCGGGTCCGACCCCGGGCTGGGGCCGCGTACGCTGGTCGCACCCGCCCGGGTGGCGGAATGGCAGACGCAGAGGGCTTAAACCCCTCGGCCGCTTGCGGCATGCGGGTTCGAGTCCCGCCCCGGGCACGGAATGTGGGACCCCACCTCGTGGGTTACCGTTGTACGACTGTTCGCACGATCGCACGCCACAGATGACCGACGTCTTCAGGAGGACACGCCATGGCCGGTAATCCGCTGCTGCAGCGCGAAGAGAAACAGGCCGCTCAGGCCTCGGGCTCCGGCGCGCTGTACAACGAGGGCACTGCTGCCTACGCCCAGGCGGGCGCGGCCAGCGTCGCTGGGGCGAACGCCGCGAACTACGCCCCGCCGGGCGGTCGGGGCACCACCACCGGCCGGGTGATGACCATGGACGATGTCATCGTCAAGACCGGCATCACCTTCGCCATTCTGGTGGTCAGCGCGGTGGTGGGCTGGAACACCCTGGGCACCGGATGGCTCTTCATCGTGCCGGCGATTATCGCAACGGTGCTGGCCTTCGTGATCATCTTCAAGAAGTCCTCCAGCCCTCTGCTGGTCATCCTCTACTCGGTGTTCGAGGGTCTGACGCTGGGAGCGATCAGCAACTGGTACCAGGCCTACGGCGAAGCGAACGGCAACGGCAACCTGGTGTTCCAGGCGGTGAGCGCCACGATCATCGTCTTCGCCGTGATGCTCATCGTCTACAAGACGAAACTCATCCGCGTGACCAGCAAGACCCGCAAGGTCTTCACCATCATGATCTTCTCCTACCTCGGCATCGCTCTGCTCTCGCTCGTCGCGGCCCTGTTCGGCGTCGGTGGTGGCTGGGGCTTCTACGGGGTGAGTGGTATCGGATTGCTGGTGTCGGTGTTCGCGGTCGGGCTCGCAGCCTTCTCCCTCGTCATCGATTTCGACGGCATCGTCCGGACCACCGCGTACGGGGTCGAGGAGAAGGAGTCCTGGCGGATGGCGTTCGGGCTCATGGTCAGCCTCGTCTGGTTGTACCTGGAGATTCTGCGACTGCTCGCCATCGTCAACCGGAGCTAGTTTCGACGGACGTCAGTGGTGGCGTCCGGACGCGCCACTGATCGTTCGGCTGGCGCGTTTCGGACGCCACCTCTGATGATTCGGCTGGCACGAATCGATCAAGCAGGTGGTGGCCGCGAGCCAGTACCTCCGCCGCTGTGGTCGAGGTACTCCTTCAACTCCGCACCTCCTCCACGACCTCAATGACGGCGTCGGCCACCAGTTGCGGCTGATTGAGGGGGATCATGTGGGAACTTTCGGTCTCCGTGATGTGGCGGGCGTCGTGCTGTCTGGCGAACTCTGTCTGTGCCTGACCCCAGGCGGGCCAGGTCTCTGCGCCGCCGGCGCCGAAGTCGAATTGTTGGTCGGCGGTAATGACAACAGTCGGCACCTGCGGCAGGTTCTTCGCCGCGGTCCGGACTGCCTCCATGCTGGCCGGGTAGTTCGGCACCTCCGCGTTGGAGCCGTCCAGCAGTTTGGGCAGGGCGCCGATGAAAGTGGACCATTGCTGCGGCGTGAGGGCGTCCTGGAGGTTGGGCGTGGCCGAAACGACATAGACGAGACCAGCCACGTTGTCGGGATGGCTGCCGGCGTACATCGTGGTGATCATCCCGCCCCAGGAATGGGACACCAGGACGTACGGCGCCGGTATCTTGGCGGCCGTCAACCACGCCTGCAGGTCGTCGGCGCCCTGTTGGGCGGTGGTGGGCTGGGTGACCAACGTCGACTTGGCCGAGGCGTCGACCGGCGAGGTGCCGGGACGGTCATAGGTGCACACCCGGGTGACTTTGGCGACTTGACCGAACGCAGAC
>CAYMPK010000235.1:0-4045 GCA_964392145.1 uncultured Actinomycetes bacterium
CCGCGGACAAGGCCGCTTCGCCCGGCTGTCCGATGGGCGTCGGCGGTAGGCCCTTGTTCTTGTATGAGTTGTAGGGCGAGTCCAGTTCGAGTTGTTCCTTGCTCAGTTGGATGTTGGAGGACTTGGTGGCGTAGTTCAACGTGGAGTCGAACTGCAGCGGCATTCCCTTGGCCAACCGGTTGTCCACGACTCGCGCGATCTTCGGGAAGTCCGTGGGGGTCCCTTCCCCTTCCAGCAGGCTCGCCGTTATCACCACATCGTAGGGCGACCGGCCGGACTCGACGGCACGTTGCTCCAGGTTGAGTTTGCCTGCCACCTCGTTGAACTTGGCGACCATCTGCTTCAGGATGTCGGTGGCCGTCGACTTGGGCTGCACCTCGTAGGTGGCCGGGTAGAGGAATCCCTCGGCGTTGCCCTTCGCGTAGGCGGGGAGTCCGAGATCGCCCGCCTTCAGAGCCGCCTCGAAGTCGGCCACCGGGATTCCGGTTACCTTGGCGGACTCGGCGATGACCTCGCTGAGTCGGGCGCCCTCAGGGACTGCGATCTTGGTCACCAACCGGGAGGACGGATCCACCAACAGGGCCAGGGCAGCCTCCCCGCTCATCTTCTCCCGCAGCGCGAAGCTCCCGGTCGGGATGGACTTCGCCCGGGAGTCCGAGGATGCTGCATCTACGAACGCGTCGGAGGATTTGACGACCCCCTTGTCCTGCAATTCCTGCCCGATGGAGGTGATGGACTGGCCCGGTGAGACCGTCACGACGACGTTGCCCTGGCCCTGCCCCTGGTAGTCCGGGGCTGCTTTCAAGAAGAAGAACCAGGCGGCATACCCGAGGGCCGCCACGATCAGCGCCACCAACACGACACCGATGACGACTGCCCTGCCGGCGTGACGCTTCTTCTTCGGCGCAGAGCCCTTGGTCGACCCCGATGGGCCCATCGACAATCCGACGTTGCTCATGTCACCTCTACGATCGCGCCTGGCGGCCGACCTGTGGTCTTCTCAGCGTCTATTGCGGTCTGCACAATCAAAGCGGCTGCTTGCTGATCAATCACGGACCTGCTCCCCCGCGTGTCGCGGCCGGCGGCGTGTAGGGACCGTTGGGCGCTGGAGGTCGTCATGCGCTCGTCGACGAGTCTGACCGGCATTTCGAGTTCCTTGGTGAGTCGCTCGGCGAAGGCGGTCGCCGCCTCTGCGGCAGGGCCGATCGCCCCGTTCAACCTCACCGGATGGCCCACTAGCACTTCAATCACTTCGAATTCCAAGGCCAACTTCGCGATGGCCTCGAAAACCGCATCATCCCTGGTCAGAGTGGTAACGGGTACCGCGAGAATCCCGTCAGGATCACACCTGGCGACTCCCACGCGGACTGATCCGACGTCCACGCCGAGCCGGCTCCCGCGACGGAAGGTCACCGACCTATCCCTCTCCGGCGAGCTCCGACACGCTGGCCAGGACAGCCGCCAAGCCCTCTTCCACGCCCTCGGCGCGGGTGCCACCGCCCTGAGCCACATCGTCCTTGCCACCGCCACGCCCGGAAACCGCGGGCAACGCGGACTTCAGGAGTTTCTGGGCCGACAGACCCTGTGCTCGGCCGGTGTCGTTGACGGCCGCGCACAGCGAGACCTTGTCGTCGTTGACCACAGCACCCACGACGGCGACCGGGAGCTCCGCGCGGGCCATCCCCCGCGCCCGCAGCACCAACTCCCTCAGCTCGCCCGCGGCCGTGCCCTCGGGTGCCGTGAACGTCCAGATCCGATAAGGACCGATATCAGCGCCGGTGCCCACGATGCTGTCCAGGTTGGCGCTCAATTGGGCAGACTTCGCGCGCGAGATCTCCCGCTCGGATTCCTTCAGCTTGACCAACAGCGTCTCGATCCGTTCGGGCAGGTCCTCCGGGCGAACCTTCACCAACTCCGTCAACCGGTTGACCAGGACGTGTTCGCGGGCGAGGAACCGGTAGGCATCCGAGCCGACCAGTGCCTCCAGTCGCCGGACGCCCGCCCCAATGGAACCCTCGGACAGGAAAGTGACGACACCGAGTTGACCGCTGCGCTGCGCGTGCGTGCCGCCGCACAACTCATGGGCCCAGTCTCCGACACTGATCACCCGGACCGTGTCGCCGTACTTCTCCCCGAACAACGCCATCGCCCCCATGGCGCGCGCCTCATCGATGCTCATCTCCTGTGCGAATACCGGCAGGTCGTCCAGCAGGACCTGGTTCACCCGCGCCTCCACCTCCCCAAGGATGTCCCCGGGGATCGCACCCTGGGACGGGAAGTCGAACCGAAGGCGTCCGGGGGCGTTCTCCGAACCCATCTGGGTGGCGGTGTCGCCGAGATGCTCTCGGAACGCCTTGTGGATGAGGTGGGTGGCCGTGTGGGCGCGCGAGATCGCCCGACGACGTTCGATGTCGATCACGCCAACCGCGGCGGCACCTGATTCGACCTGGCCCGAACGCACGGTAGCCCTATGAACCCATAGACCCGGCACCGGCGTCTGGACATCGAAGACGTCGAGCGTTGTCCCGTCGGGAAGTTCGATCCGGCCGTGGTCGCCCAGTTGGCCGCCAGCCTCCGCATAGAACGGGCTGGCATCGAGCACGACCTCGACCGTGTCTCCCGGCGTCGCGACAGGGACCAGCTCGCCGTCGCGCAACAGACCCTTGATCGTCGCCCCGGTGGCGATCTCCGAGTAGCCGGTGAACCGTGTCGCACCCGCCGCCTCCATGACTTCCCGGTAGGCGGTGCTCTGCGTCAGACCGGACTTGCGCGCCCGGGCATCGGCCTTCGCCCGTTCGCGCTGCTCGGTCATCAACCTGGTGAACCCCTCACGGTCGACCGACAGCCCCACCTCGGAGGCCATCTCCAGCGTTAGGTCGATCGGAAAGCCATAGGTGTCATGCAGGGCGAAGGCCTGGTCGCCTGGCAGGGTCGTGCGACCAGTGGCGCGAAGGTCGGCGACAGCGTTGTCGAACAGCGTCGTGCCCTTGATCAAGGTCTCGAGAAACGCCGCTTCCTCACCTGCGGCGACACTCACGATGCGTTCCCGATCCGTGTCCAGTTCCGGATACTGCGGAGCCATGGCGTCGATGGTCGCCGAGGTCAATCGAGCGATCGTCGGTTCCTTGGCTCCGAGCAGTCTCATGTTGCGCACGACCCTGCGCAACAGTCGGCGGAGAACATAGCCACGGCCCTCGTTGCCGGGCAGCACGCCGTCCGCGATCAGGAAACAGCAGGTTCTGCTGTGATCGGTGACCACGCGCAGGGAGACATCGTCACCCTCGTCCGCGCCATATCGCTTCCCGGTGATGCTCGTGGCGACGTCGAGAACCCGGCGACTGGTGTCGATCTCGTAGATGTTGTCGACGTCCTGCAGAATCGCAGCCATACGTTCCAGACCGAGCCCGGTGTCGATGTTCTTGGCGGGCAGTTCACCGAGGATGGGGAAGTCCTCCTTGCCTGCGCCCTCCCCCCGGGCGAACTGCATGAACACCAGGTTCCAGACTTCCAGGTAGCGGTCCTCGTCCGCGATCGGACCGCCCTCCCGGCCGTACTCCGGGCCCCTGTCGTAGTAGATCTCGCTGCAGGGGCCGCATGGTCCTGGTACGCCCATGGACCAGAAGTTGTCGGCCTTTCCCCGGCGTTGAATCCGTTCCTTCGGGACACCGACGACGTCGTGCCAGATTTCGGCTGCCTCGTCATCGTCGTCGTAGACGGTGACCCACAGCCTCTCCGCGGGCAGACCGTAGCCACCCTCTGGGATCGGACCGGTGAGCAATTCCCAGGCGAGGGGGATGGCTCGAGATTTGAAGTAGTCCGCGAAAGCGAAGTTGCCGCACATCTGGAAGAACGAGGCGTGTCGCGTAGTCTTGCCGACTTCCTCGATGTCCAGGGTTCGGACCACCTTCTGGACGCTGGTGGCGCGCTGGTAGGGCGGCACCGCCTCGCCCAGGAAGTAGGGCTTGAAGGGCACCATCCCGGCATTGACGAACAGCAGAGTCGGATCGTCGAGGATCAAGGATGCGCTCGGGACGACCGTGTGCCC
>CAYMPK010000236.1:0-3999 GCA_964392145.1 uncultured Actinomycetes bacterium
TTCCGATACGCACACGGTCGCGCCCCGCGACGTCCAGCGTGACCCCATCAAGCTTGTCTTCGAGCACGTGGACCTCGTCGTACTCTCCCGCCGCGAGCTGCGCGAGCGGTTGGTGCTGGGCCAGGCGATGGCCAAGGCCGAGGTCGTCGCGGTGGAGGAGGAACTCGATCCCGTGGCCGTGGCCACAGCGGTCTCGGAGATCCTGTCCGACGAGGACAACGACCTTGACGCCGACGCTGCCATCGCGGCCGCCGTCGAGCAGGTCAGGGAAGCCATGAAGGCCCAGGCGGAAGCCGCCGCAGCCGCTGCAGCGGCGGAGGAGGCCGCCGCTGCCGAGCAGGCGGAGGGCGAAGCCGAGGAAGGCGCCGCTGGTGGCGACGCCGAGGCCGGTTCCGGGGCCGACGAGGACTGACGTTCGTTGTCCGCGCCGTGGCTCGTAGTCGGTCTGGGAAATCCCGGGGCCGGTTACGCAGCGACCCGGCACAATCTCGGGTTCCGGGTGGTCGACGTGCTCGCGCAGCGGATGTCGGCCGGCTTCGGTCGTCATCGCCGGGCCAATGCTGACACTGTGGAGGGTCGGCTGGCCGGCGTACGTGCTGTGCTGGCCAAGCCCCGGACCTACATGAATCTCTCGGGCGGGCCGGTGGCAGCACTGTGCTCCTTCTACAAGACGCCGGTGTCCCAGGTGGTGCTGGTGCATGACGACCTGGATCTGCCGCTCGGCGGTCTGCGGCTGAAGGCCGGCGGCGGCGACGGTGGACACAACGGATTGAAATCGGTTCGCGGGAGTCTGAACACCGGTGACTTCCTCCGAGTTCGGGTTGGCATCGGCCGACCGCCAGGTCGGATGGATCCCGCGGACTACGTGCTGAAGCCTTTCCCCGGTAAAGAAGGGCCGGACGTCGAATTGGCGGTGGTGACTGCCGCCGACGCCGTGGAGTGCCTGTTGACCGACGGTTTGGCAGTCGCTCAGAACCGTTTCAACACCTGACTTCCGTGTCGGCCTCGCCGCAGGCCGAGCCATGGAATCGGGTGCAGCAACCGGCTTGGAGGCCACATGGACGACCAGGAACTGGCGATAGCTCTGGCCACGCAGGCCGGCGCCCTGCAGCAGGGCCACCGCGTCGCGGCGGCCACGGACTCCGTCGGCGTCGATCCTCGATTGGCGGCCACCGAACATCGAAACAGCGCCGATGCGGCCGCGCAGGCCGTCCTGTCCGACTGTCTAACCCGCGAGCGTCCAGGGGATGCCGTGCTCAGCGAGGAGGCAGTGGACTCCAGCGACCGCGACCATGCCCAGCGCGTGTGGATCATCGATCCGCTGGATGGCACGTGGGAATACGGCACCGGACGCCACGACTGGGCTGTGCATGTCGCCCTGTGGACCCGTGACAGTGCGGATTCGGGACAGCTGGCACTAGGGGCAGTCGCGATTCCGGACGATGGCTTGACCTATGCCTCCTCCCCGGCACCGACCTTGCCGCCGCTGTCGCTGGACCGTCCGCTGTGCATCATCGCGTCCCGGAGCAGGCCGCCCAAGACCCTGGCCGCAGTGGCGGCGGCCCTCGAGTCGGCATGGGAGTCCTTGGGTGGCCCGCGCGCGGCTGAGATCCTCTCGGTGGGATCAGTGGGTGCCAAGGTGGGACGGATCCTTCGCGGCGACGCTGACATCTACCTGCACGACAGTGGCTTCTACGAGTGGGACGTCGCCGCTCCGCTAGCCGTCGCGCAGGCTGCCGGTCTACTCGGCAGCCACATCGATGGCACCGCTCTGACGTTCAACCATCGGCCCCCCTACGTAACCGACCTCGCCATCGCCCGCCCGGAGTTGGCCGACGCCCTCACTGAGGTATTGGCCGAACACCGGGCACCCTAGGCTTGGGGACATGGCGCTGACCGGTCTGCTCGGGATTCTCACCGAGGACCCGGCCGCCGCCACCTGGGCCGAAGCCGCAGGTGCCGGTGACGCTGGCCAACGGGAGATCGTGGCTCCGCCCGGTGCCTTTCCGCTGCTCGCCGGCCTGGCCGCCCATCCTGAGTTCGGCAACAGACCTGTGTTGCTGGTGGTCGCGACGGTGCGGCAGGCGGAGGACCTGGTCGCGAGTCTTCGATGGCTGCTGAGCCCGGACGACGTCGTTCTGTTCCCGGCGTGGGAGACGCTGCCGCATGAGCGGATGAGCCCGAGCCCTGACGTGGTCGGCCAGCGGCTCAGTGTGTTGCGCAGGTTGGCCCGGCCGGATGGCACCCGCCAGGGGACGGATCGACCGCGGGTAGTGGTGGCGCCGGTGCGTGCGGTGCTGCAGCCGATCGTTGCCGGGCTGGGGGAGGTGGACCCGGTGTCGGTGCGGCTGGGCGACGAGTTGTCGGTCGCCGAGCTGGCTGGCCGGCTACTCGCCACCGGCTACTCGCGCACCGACCTGGTGGAACGGCGCGGCCAGTTCGCCCAGCGAGGCGGAATCGTCGACGTCTTCCCGCCAACGGCGCCACACCCAGTGCGGCTGGAATTCTTCGGCGATGAGGTCGACGAGATCCGGTCATTCTCGGTGGCGGACCAGCGATCCCTGGACGTCCTCGCCGACGGGCTCTGGGCGCCCGTCTGCCGGGAGATGCTGCTCACCGATGAGGTGCGGGCAAGGGCCGCAGCCCTGATACCTACCCATCCGGAACTCGCCGACATCCTCAGCGCACTGGCGGAGGGCATGGACTCCCCTGGGATGGAGGCGCTGGCGCCCGTGCTGACCGAGGGCATGCAAACCCTGATCGATGTGCTTCCCGAGGACGGATTGGTTCTGCTGTGCGAGCCGGAGCGGATCCGGGCGCGGGCCCAGGATCTGGTTTCGACCAGCAGCGAGTTCCTGGCCGCGGGGTGGCACAACGCGGCGGCGGGCAACACAGTGCCCATCGACCTCGGGGGTGCCTCCTACCGGGAACTGCCGGAGCTGGTCAGGATCTCGGCATCCAGGGGCATCGGATGGTGGTCGGTTGCCCCTTTCGGGTCCGGGTCCAGCCTCGATGCGATCCCCGCCCCGGCCTACCGAGGGGACTGGGACGCGATCCTGGTCGACCTGCGCGAACGTTTCGCGGACGGCGACCGGATCGTGGTGGTGGCGGCCGGCCACGGATCCGCGAAGCGGATCGCCGAGCGCCTCATCGAAGCCGAGTTGCCCGCCCACCTGCTGGAGGGGGAGTATGCGCCGGCGACCGCCGCCTCCGTGACGGTCGCGACAGCCGAGTTCGACGCCGGAATCGTCGATGACGCCGCCCGCCTCGTGCTACTCACCGAGACCGACATGTTCGGCGCGTCTGCCGTTCGTGCCTCAGGTCAGCGGATGCCCTCCCGTCGGCGCCGGGCTGTTGATCCGATCACCTTGAACCCGGGCGACTTCGTGGTGCATAGCCAACATGGTGTCGGCAAGTACGTGGAGATGGTGCAGCGCAGCGTCGCCGGCGCCACCCGCGAGTACCTGGTCATCGAATATGCACCGAGTAAACGCGGCCAGCCCGGCGACCGGCTATTCGTGCCGACCGACCAACTCGACCAAGTGACCCGCTATGTGGGGGGCGAGGCCCCGGCCGTCCATCGCCTCGGCGGTGCCGACTGGCAGAAGGCGAAGGGGCGGGCGCGCAAGGCGGTCCGCCAGATCGCCGATCAGCTCGTGAAGCTCTACGCGACCCGTCAGCAGACCAAGGGTCGGGCGTTCGGCCCGGACACACCTTGGCAGCGTGAGCTCGAGGACGCGTTCCCCTACCAGGAGACCCCTGACCAGTTGGCCTGCATCGACGAGGTCAAGTCCGACATGGCCCAGCCCGTGCCCATGGATCGCGTGATCGCCGGTGATGTCGGCTACGGCAAGACGGAGATCGCCGTGCGGGCCGCATTCAAAGCCGTCGCGGATGGCACGCAGGTGGTGGTGCTGGTGCCGACTACCCTGCTCGTCCAACAACATCTGCAGACGTTCAGCGAGCGGTTCGCGCCGTTCCCGGTCAAGGTCGCGGCAC
>CAYMPK010000237.1:0-3974 GCA_964392145.1 uncultured Actinomycetes bacterium
GCCCGGACGTCCTCCTGGGCGGCGTTGATCGCGCGATAGACGGCGTTGGATTTGGGCGCAAGTGCAAGGTGCACAACGGCCTGGGCCAGGGTCAGGCGCGCTTCCGGAAGCCCGATCAAAGACACGGCCTGCAGGGCCGCAACCGCGATGGGCAGCGCCGACGGATCCGCCATCCCGATATCCTCACTGGCCAGGATCACCAGCCGACGAGCGATGAACCGCGGGTCCTCCCCCGCCTCCACCATCCGCGCGAGATAGTGCAGCGCAGCGTCCACATCCGAACCGCGGACACTCTTGATCAACGCGCTGGCAACGTCGTAATGCTGATCGCCATCGCGGTCGTAACGCACAACGGCCGTCTGGATCGCCCGCTCGACGTGCACCGCCTCCACCACGCCAGTCGCCGCAGCGGCGCCAGCAGCGGCCTCCAACGCCGTCAATGCGCGGCGGGCATCACCACCAGCCAGGCGAACCAACATGGCGGCTGCGTCATCCGTGACGCGCACTTCGCCGCGAAGACCCCTGGGGTCCGTCACCGCTCGCTCCAGCAGGGTCACCAGGTCGTCATCGCTCATCGCCGTCAGTCGGACGACGATGGAGCGCGAGAGCAGCGGCGCGATGACGGCGAACGAAGGATTCTCGGTGGTCGCCGCCACCAGGGTCACGATGCCGTTCTCCACCGCGGGTAGCAGCGCATCCTGTTGGGTCTTGGAGAACCGATGCACCTCGTCGACGAAGAGCACCGTGTCCTGCCCCATCGCGAGTGCGTCACGTGCCGACGTGAGCACCTCCCGGACATCCTTGACGCCGGCTGTCACCGCCGAGAGTTCCACGAACCGGCGGTTGGCGGCCTCGGCGATGAGACTTGCGAGGGTGGTCTTGCCCGATCCCGGAGGTCCCCAGAGGATCACCGACGGCGCCGTCGCGGTGCCTGCCGCGCCAGCCACGAGTCGACGTAGTGGTGAACCCTCTGCGAGCGCCTCGCGCTGACCTAGCACTTCGTCGAGGTTCCGCGGTCGCAGCCTGGCCGCCAACGGGGCCGAGGGTCGGCGCGGATCGGAGAGATCGTCGAACAGCGTCGCGGGCATGGCCCCACGCTAGTCGCCGGCGATCTCCCCGGCGGCCACGGACTCGGACGAGGAGGCCGGACCCTGCGCGGACCTTGCGCGGTCGCCCTGGGCGATCCCCTTGGAGATCACCCACTCGGTGATGAGGTTCGCCGCACCCATGACCCCCAGGATCGCCACGATCGCGGTGGGCGGCGGCGCCAGCCACACGATGATCAGCACCATCAGTCCGCAGACAAAGGCGACGTGGCGACGGGGACCGAGACGGTGCTCCACATCCTCGTACCAGGACGGGACCACGCTGGCGACAACCTTGGCGGCCTCGTTGATGGATGCCCCTGCGGTGACCGTTGAGACGATCGCCACCAGCCCGCACACGATCGCGGCCAACCACGAGGGCGTGTACTCCGGGAAGATGTTGATCACGAGGGAGGGCAGGTCGTAGGCGCCGCCGTACAGCGCGAGCATGCCAAGGCCGGCGACAACCACCAGCAGCGCCAACACCACGGCAGCGACGATCGCTGCGCGACGGTTCCCATGCGAGCCTTCCCGCAGCACCGGCAGCCCTGCTCCGATCAGGATCACCGCGATCGCGTAGACGATGGCGCTGATCGGCGAGATCGTGGGCACCGGAACCTCGGCGGACACGATACTGGCAGGGTCACCCGCCACAGCGCCCAGAGCCAAGATCAGTACGGCCCCGGCGATCAGCAACCCGAGAACGAGTCGGCTGAGCCCCACCGCTGAACGTCCGCCGATGCCGAAGGCGACCGCGGCCAGCACAAGTGCGGCAGCGACCACGTAACTGTTCAGGTTGGACATCGCCCGGATGATCTGGCCCGCCCACAGGATCACGATGGCCGCCATCCCGAGGGCGATCAGACCGCCGAAAGCCAGGGACAGTCCAGCCGCGGCGGGCCGCACCTGCTGATCGGCCAGCGCCGGGGACCGGCCGACGAAGGTGCCGGCGAGCACAGCCAGCAGGGCCGACACAGCCGCGAGAATCACCCATGGCAGGGACGCTCCCATACTCGCCGAGTAGCCCCCGGCGATGATCCCCAGCGGCAATGTCATGACGACTAGCTGCGCGGGTGTGGCGCGGTCCCGGGCGGCACGACCCAGCAGCCCGATGAGGGCGACGATGGTCGCTACGACGCCCAGGACTATGGCGTTCTCCATCACATGCCTCCACAATCGGATTGGGCCGGCACTCCTGCGAATCTGTCGTTCAGCCAGGCGATCGTGTCGGGTTGCCCGGTGTAGAGCACCGAGGAATGAACATCCCCCGGGTACGTCTGGAGTTTGACGTTGGAACCCTGCAGGCAGAAGGTGCGCGCAGCGGCGATGTTCACTCCCGGCACCACGGTGGTGTCCTCGAGCCCCTGCTGGATCAGTAGGGGGTAGGAGTACTTCTGGTAGATCGGGAAGTTCTCCTGCGCCACCCCCAGGATGCTGGCGACGTTGTCGATGGAGGGCTTGACGAAGTCCTTCTTCACCCCTGCAAAAGCCTTGGAGGTGCCGTCCAGGCACTGGCTACGGCCGACCTCGAGCGCCTGCATCCCTTTGGGTGTGAAGACGTCTTCGGGGCGCACACGGTCGGGGTAGTTCGCCGCCCAGGAGTCCACCACGTAGGAGACGAATCCGAGGAAGTAGCCATCGGTGGTGCTGTCCGGGGACGCGGTGATGAACTTCTCGAGCATCGGGGCGGGCGGGAAGATCGCCGGCGCAATGGCGACGGATCCCTTGATGCTGAGGTCGGGCGCGTATTCCGGTGCCAGGTAGGCAGCGGACAATGCGGCGTGCCCGCCCTGGCTGTGGCCGATCACCGCGACATTGCTGCGATCCAACGAGTCGGGATCCAATTGGAAGGCCGCGCGAGCAGCATTGAGCACGTCGTGGGCCTCACCTGCCATCGTGATGTAGTTCGGCATCCCGGCGGTCCCCAGGTTCGAATAGTCGGTGGCAACCACTGCGTACCCGGCGCCGACCAACCGGGAGAGCAGCAGATCCCAGGTGCCGAATCCCGTGCTACCTCGGGTGAAGGGGGCGATAGACACCCCGCAACCAGGCGCGTTCCCGGTCGTCCCATGCGCGACCGTCACCAACGGGCGCCCGTTCGGGCCCGGAGCCGGAGCCGTCCGCACCGCATACATACCGGAGACGACATTCGGCTTACCGGCGTTCGTCTGCGAAACATAGAGGATCCGGAAGGCCGTGACGCCGACCGGTGCCCCAACGATCTTTTCCGACTTGATCAACGTGCCGGGCGACAGATCGCCGGCCGCGTCGGGACCCGGTGTGTAGAACGGACCGGGCATCACCTGCTTGGCGCCGTTGAACTCGGGCAGTTGCGTGAGGGAATGCGGTGCCGACACCTGGGTCGGGGAGGTGTTCAGAACGGTGGCAGTCAGCAGCACCGTGCCGATCAGCCCGATGATGACCACGATGACGGCCACACGCACGCGGTAGTCGGGAGACTGCGCCATGGTTTTCCTCCGCGGAAGTCGGTCAAGGGTGACCCTGACACATCCGCGGACGTGTGTCGTGCCATTCGGCGCATTACCCAAGGGCCGGTTGTTGCGTTTCCATAGGTCTGCTGCTTTAATAATTGAGTCTTCAACTACCTAGTTCAAGGGAGCGCACCTACATGACTGACTACTCAGCCGCCGCCGGCACCTGGGACCTCGACGCCGCCCACACCAACGTGGGCTTCTCGGCCCGCCACGCAATGGTCGCGAAGACCCGCGGAAGGTTCGCCGATGTCAGTGGCACCATCACGATCGACGCTGACGCGCCAGAGAAGTCCAGCACCCAGGTCACCATCAAGACCGACAGCGTGGATACCCGCAACGACCAGCGCGACGGACACCTGAAGTCGGCGGACTTCTTCGACGTGGAGAAGAACCC
>CAYMPK010000238.1:0-3958 GCA_964392145.1 uncultured Actinomycetes bacterium
CGGCCACGCGGGCGGAGTTGCAGGACCCTGCGACCGCGGCACAGGACAAGAGTCGAGGCCCGGACCATTCCCCGGTCCGGGCCCCGACTTCTTCGGTGCAGCCACCAACCGCAGCGTGAGAGGGGGAGGAGGTCCTTCTCACGGAAGCGTCTCCGCGGTTGCGGGTCTACTAAGCGCTCTTGCGTTCGTCTGTGTAGTCCTTGACGCCGTTGAGCAGGTCAAGGCGCTCGGTCAGCAGAACCTCCAGCTCATCGAGACTGCGGCGCTCGCGCAGCATGTCCCAATGGGTTCGGGCCGGCTTGACGGGCTTTGCATCGGGCATCACGCCGTCGCGAAGTAGCGCGCTGGCGCCGCAATGGCACTCCCACATGCTTGGAACTTCCGCCTCGATGGAGAAGGGCATGGAGAGCGTGTGCCCGTTAGGACAGTCGTAGTGAACCGCGGCCCGGGGCGCGAGCACGACGTTCTCGTCGGTCTCGTAACTCGAGGCTCCCAAGCGGGTCCCGCGGAGTGCTCCCTCTGACATGTGCGTCCTTCCTTGGGGCGATCGAGGCACGGCCGGCCAAACCGGCGGGCTCGATGCCCGGTGTGTGAGGTGTAGGAGATGAACAACCCCTTCACCATTCTTTGTTCCCCTTCTTGGCGGCCGTCATACCTCCGAACGGGTGAGGTGGGCCACATCCGTCACGGAGCAGGCACCTCGCTGGCACCTCACACCGCCGAGCAGGCGAACTGTTTCCTTAGGACGCAACTGTGGCGTGTTTGGATCCGCCTACCGGTCAGGTGGAGGTAAGGATCAGGTAAATAGCCCTGGTTAGGAACCGCGACGATCCAAGACGCTACGCAGAGTAGTCGGCGCGTCCGTTATCAGGCCATCGACGCCCATATCCAACAGCCGGTCCATGTCAGCCTCGTCATCGACCACCCACACGTGCACCTGTATCCCGAGGTCGTGGGCCAGGGCGATCGTGCGTCGGGTCACCACTGGGACGCCACTCTGCGAGCGCGGCACCTGCATGGCCACCGGCAAGGAGGGCAGGTGTCGACGTAACGCCCGCAGGAAGGGGCGCGCGAGACTCGCACCCATGATCGTGGCCACTTCGTTCGGCGTGGCACTGGTGGCCGCGTCGGGGCCGAGTTCCTTTCTGGCCGCGCGTACCCGTGCTGAGGAGAACGACGAGATACACACGCGTTCGAGGACCTCGGGGGAGTCCAAGGCGGCGAGCGCGGGTTCCAAGGTTCGATCGTCCTTGATGTCGAGGTTCCAGTGGACGCTGGGCCACGTTGCCAGCGCATCATCGAGGCGCATGATCCGCTCGTTCTGGGGGAGCGGGACCTCGGCGAGTTCCGACCAATCGAGGCTGTCGACCGACACGTCCAAGCCGCTGGTGCGTTCGAGCGACGCATCATGGTGCAGCACCACCACGCCGTCCCGGGTTGTCCGAAGATCGCTCTCGACGTAGTCGAATCCCAGATCGACAGCCCTCTGAAACGCAGCCGGGGTGTTCTCCGGTGCCTCCTTGGCGCCCCCGCGGTGGGCCATCGCTATCGGGCGACCACGGCGCAGGAACGGGTGCAACTCCACGTCAGTGATCGTAGGCCCCAACTCTGAGAGGATGCCCACATGGCTCTGCTTCGACGGTCATCCAAGGCGGTCTCGAGCCTCAATGTGCCGCCCCCGCGCCCGGCGGAGGTATTGAGACGCCATGACGGCATCCTCCGGTTGGCGTCGGCCCTGCCGACGCCGTGTCACTGGGTGCTGGCCGGGGGCGGGGCGCACGGCGCGGTGCAACTGGGCACCCTGCAGGCCCTCCGCGAGACAGATTTGGTGACCGACCAACTCGTGGGGTCCAGCGCCGGGGCGCTCACAGGAGCTCTCATAGCGGAGGATCCGGTGGCGGCGCCATCGAGGTTGGGCTACCTCTGGTCCGGCCTGGAGCTTCCCGATCTCATCCCGCAGGGCTGGCTCGGGATGGTGAAGCCGAGCAACGTGTCGAAGCCGGCACTTACCGACAGCTCCGCAGTGCTCGCCACCTTCGAACGGGTCTATCGTGCTCGCGATTTCCAGGAGCTCGTGCTGCCGCTGGTGGCAGTGGCGACCGACCTGGACAGCGGTCAGCCCGCAGCGCTGGACCGGGGCGACCTGTTGCAGGCACTGTTGGCATCCTCGGCGATACCAGGGGTGTTCCCGCCGGTCCGGATCGACGGTCGTTGGTATATCGACGGCCTAGCAAGCGCGAATCTTCCAGTGGCCGTGGCTTTGGCCCGCGGGGCCCGCAGCATCGTCGTCCTCGACACCGGGAGTTCGGCCGCAAGGCCGGTGGGGACCTCGCTGGCACAAGTGGTGCCCGCGATCAACGCCATGCTCACCGCTCAGCAGCGGGTCACCTCACTGGTGGCCGCCGCCTCTGAGGTGCCGGTGCTCTACCTGCCAACGCCGACGGGACTGAGCGGGGCCCTGAACTTCGCAGACAGTGTCGCCTCGGCCCGACAGGCATACGAACTCGGCCAGGCGTTCCTGATCGATCTGACGCACTCGGTTGGAGGGGGTCACCTGCCGCCCGGGCTGTACGCACGACCGGATGCCTTCGTGGGGGGCAAGGGTGAATTGAAGGACCTGCTCCGGCCCGTCGAAGTGGGGGAGTCGACTCGTCCGCCCGCGGGGCAGCCCTCCGACGAGGCGGTGACCTGAAGTGGCTGCTCGAAGGCGGAATCCGACCGCACTGCTCTCGGATCTGCCTAAGCCAACTGCGCTGGTCCTGGGTGCAGGCGAGCAGAACTGTGTCGCGGGGGCAGGGATGCTCGAGGTCGTACTGGCCGATGGCTGGCGCCCAGAGCTGGCCGTCGGTTCCTCTGGCGGCGCCCTGACCGTCGCCGTGCTGGCAACGAGTCCGGATAAGGCGCCGCAGGTGGCGACCGCGCTGTGGCGGGAGATCGCAACGAGCAGGGCTTCGCAGCCCGGTTGGCCGCGTGTGGCGCGCGCCGCCGCCGGTGGTGAGGGGCCGGCGATCACCAAGACGTGGGTGACGCTGTTGGAGCCATACTTCGGAGACCTACTCCTAGACGACACGGGCTGCACCCTCGTTGCCACCAACCTCAGCCGACAGACCCCGCTGACGATCGGCACGGGGCCGGTTCTCGATGCGGTGCTCATGGCGGCTGCGCACCCGGTCCTGACCAACCCGGTGCTGCTGGACAATGGTGATGTCGTGATCGATGGCGGGTTCGCCGCCCCGCAACCGGTTCTGCAGGCGCTCGCTGCCGGTGCCAAGTCGATCGTCGTCCTGGATACCGGTCGACCCGAACCACACATCTCGCCGGAACCGCCGGCTCGGTGGTACCGGGTGGTGCTTGCCGCCGTCCGCACCCAACTCGACAACAAGGCGTCGCTGGACGTGGCCGCGGCGGCCGCGAGCGTACCCATCATCGTGTTGTCGGCCGCCGAACCGGGCTGGGTCCAATGGGATCAGTGCGACGAGCGCTTGGACGCGGGGCGCCTTGCCGCTTCCGACCAACTGGCGAAGCTCGACGCCCGCTGGTCGAAGATCAGCGCCGCCGGCGTCTACACAGCGGCCGACGAAGTGCGGCTGGACCGGCGCCTGGCGCACCGGATGCGTTGAGTTCGGGTCAACTCGAACGCGGTCGTGATGGCTCAGCGATTCGGGAGGCTCCAGTTGCGGTGGCCGTCGGTGTCGGTGACAGCGACGGGCGAGGTGTGACCTTCGGGGTTCCTGATGCGCCGGGCGCGGGGGTGCCCACACCGCCGGTCGGCCGGGTCGAGGTGGGTGGTTTTGGCTGTCGGGCGCTGGGGGTTATCGATGGAGTTGTGGGTGTGCCCGTCGGTCGTGACGGTATCGGTGCATCCGGGGACGTCGTCTGCTCCGGTGTCGTCAAAGCATCCGGCGTGAGATCGAAGGTCGTCGTGCCATCGATCGAGTACTTCCCGGCGAGCGGCCCG
>CAYMPK010000239.1:0-3866 GCA_964392145.1 uncultured Actinomycetes bacterium
TCGAGACCCTCGGCAGTCTGGAGAATGCACTACTGGAGTTCCCCGGCTGTGCTGTGATCACCTCCCACGATCGGTGGTTCCTCGATCGGGTCGCGACGCACATCCTGGCCTACGAGGGCGACTCCACCTGGTTCTGGTTCGAGGGCAACTTCGAGTCGTACGAAAAGAACAAGGTCGAACGACTCGGCCCGGAAGCGGCCCGACCCCACCGCGTGACCTACCGCAAACTGACCCGGGGCTAGGGGCTTCGCGGAATGCGACGGACCTTGGCCACCATGCGGTGGTCCGACATGGATGCCCTCGGCCATGTGCACAACGCACGCTTCCTCGAGTACTTCGAGGCTGCCCGAGCGGACCTGGTCAACGAGTTGGTCGACCTCGGACGTCCCTCGGGAATGTCCCTGGTGGTGGCCCGTCATGAGATCGACTACGTGGTGCCGCTGGTGTACCGCCAGGACCCCATCCCGGTCGACCTCTGGGTGGAGCGGATCGGCAGGTCATCGATCACGCTTGGCTATGTCGTGGCTGAGGCCGACCACTCGATCATCTACGGCCGAGCCGTCACAGTGATGGTCGCTGTCGACATCGCGACGGGACGATCAATGGCCCTTCCCGAATTCATCCGGGAGGCGCTCTCGCAGTACCTGCGCGAGGATGGTGCCATGGATGCTGGCCCCACAGCCCCGGTAGCCGCCGCCCCCGCTGCGAAGGATGAGAGCCCGGGACTCACGAATGGCTGAAGTCGTCCTGTCGCGCGAGGAGCGGGTCCACCTCGCCGGTGTGCTGGGCCGGCTGCTGAAGTGGGATCCGGCCGCGCGACTTCGCATCACCAGCACGCGGCGTGCCCTTGGTCTATACCTGGATGCGCCGATGGGGGTGCTGGTATTCATCGCGCTGCCGCTGGCCTCACCTCTGGACGAAGTCATCGAGCGGGCCGTATCAGCCCATCGACTCAGGGACATCCTGGGTGACGTTGCATCGATGAGTGCGCCGGAAGGCGATGTGGCCGTCAAGATCCCCGACGGCCTGGACATGCCGCCCGCTTTGGCGGTGCTTCCGCCGAGTGAGGGTTGGATCGGTGCCGAACGGGCCACAGCGGCCGAGGTCGCATCCGCCGTCGACGCAGCATTGGCCGAGTTCACTGAGCAGTCGGAAGCCATTCAAGGCGCCAGCGAGGCCGCCAAACGTGAATTGGCTCAGGAGTGGTGGGCGACGAGCGCCTGGGGTGGCTTGCCACTGAAGGCCCTGCACGCGGCCCGATCCCTTGGGATGTTGTCCCACCCCGGTGCGCGCGTTGAGTCGGCAACCCGGGCCGGCTGGAAGCGGATGGTCACCCCCGCCGGGCAGGTCTTCGTCGCTCCTCCACATTCCTACGCGGGGATCGCGCTGTCCGTCGTTCGTTGACAGCGGTATGTGCGTTGACGTTGGCGGTGTCAACCGGTCGTGTAGTCCGGCCCCGTCACCAATGGAGCGTTCACCATTGCCTGCGCGGCCGACAGCAGGTAGCGCCACATGGCGTCGTCGAGGTCCGGGGGTAGTTCGCGGGCGTCCAGGGCGAGGCGCATATTGGCCAGCCAGTGATCCCGAGCCAGTTCGTCGATCACGTAGGGCGCATGGCGCATACGCAACCTGGGGTGTCCCCGCTCCTGCGAGTACGTAGTCGGCCCACCCCAGTACTGCTCCAGGAACATCCGCAGCCGTAGCTCGGCCGGTCCCAGATCCTCCTCGGGGTACATGGGACGAAGCACGCTGTCGATGGCGACCCGTGCGTAGAAGTCGCCCACGAGGGCCTCGAAGAACTCCGAGCCGCCGAACTTCTCATAGGGGGAAACCTCAGCCACGACACCCACCTTAGCCGCGGCCGATCCCTGCCCCGACGTACCCGCACTCGTCGGTGGGCGCCCACCCGCGCACCAGATGCCGGGATGCGTGTGAGTCGGCGGCGGGTCACACTATGGGCCATGGAAGCCGCCGAACCATCCCCGTCCCACCCGGCGGGCGTCGACCCTGATCCGGTGATCACCTCAGCCGCGACGCATGGCGGTGAACGTCCTGCCCGCGGAACCGTCCTCGTGACCGGGGCCACCGGCTACATCGGCGGCCGATTGGTGCCGGAGTTGATCGCGGCCGGATACCGGGTGCGGGTTCTCTCCCGGCATCCCGATCGACTGCGCGACCTGTCATGGTTTGCCGACGTCGACGTGATTGCCGGGGATGCCGGTGAGCCCGATGCGGTGCGTACCGCGTTGCGCGGTGTCGACGTCGCCTACTACCTGCTCCATTCCCTGCAGTTGGGGGAAGGTTTCGTCGAAGTGGAGCGGAATCTCGCGCGCTTGTTCGCGACGACTGCTCGTGACGAGCACGTGGGTCGCATCGTCTACCTCGGCGGACTGACCCCCGACTGCCCGCCCGATCAGCTGAGCAAGCACCTCACCTCGAGGTCGGAGGTCGGGGAGATCCTGCGCACCAGCGGCGTCCCTACCGCTGAACTCCGTGCGGCGGTGATACTCGGCAGCGGCTCGGCCAGCTTCGAGATGCTGCGCTATCTGACCGAGCGTCTGCCCGCCATGGTGACGCCCCGATGGGTGACCAACAGGATTCAACCGATCGCGATCCGAGACGTGCTGCGCTATCTGGTCGGCTGCGCTGAACTTCCCAAGGACGTCAACCGCGCGTTCGATATCGGGGGACCGGATGTCCTGACGTATCAGCAGATGATGCAGCGATACGCGGCGGTGGCAGGGCTGCGCAAGCGCATCATCGTCCGGGTCCCGGTGCTGTCCCCCACGTTGTCCGGCCACTGGGTAGGGGTCGTGACCCCGGTGCCGGCCAGTATCGCCAAACCACTGGTGGAATCCCTTCGCAATGAGGTGATCTGTGGCGACAGCGACATCAAAGACTTCATTCCTGACCCGCCTGAAGGCCTGCTGTCCTTCGAAACGGCCGTCGACTATGCGCTGCGGCGCATCCGCGACACCAACGTCGTGACCCGTTGGTCCAGCGCTTCTGTCCCCGGGGCGCCGGCGGAACCGCTGCCGCACGACCCTGATTGGGCTGGCGGCAGCCTCTACACGGACGATCGCGAGCGGGTTGTGGACGCATCGCCGCGAGCCGTGTGGCAGGTGATCGAAGGTATCGGCGGCAAGAACGGTTGGTACTCCTTCCCGTTGGCCTGGGAGGTGCGAGGACTCATGGATCGAGCCGTGGGTGGGGTGGGCCTGCGCCGGGGTCGACGCCATCCCCGATCTGTCCGGGTCGGCGAGACGGTCGATTTCTGGCGAGTGGAGGCCAGGGACACCGACCGACTGTTGCGGCTGCGGGCCGAGATGAAGATGCCGGGCCTGGCATGGTTGGAATTGGGTGTCGAGGTCGATTCGGAGGGTCAGACGGTGTACCGGCAACGGGCCGTCTACCACCCCCGGGGTTTGGCCGGGCATGCGTATTGGTGGTCGGTGGCCCCGTTCCATGGGGTCGTGTTCGGTTCGATGGTGCGCAACATCGCCGGCGCTGCCGAGCGACTGCAGTTGACGGGCGACCTCGCCGACGAACTCGACGATGAAGGGGTCAACACCATCGATCCCGACTATGTGTCGGAGGCCCGTACCGCCGGTGCGGGGATTGTCTGAGGCGGCGGGAGCCGGGACAGGTGACGGGGACGGGTGCTGTTGCCGCCATCCGGGGCCTCCTACGAGCCGCAGGCTCAGTTGCCGGCACCCCCGGTCCCGGTGCCGCCGGAGATGAGGATGTTCTGCCGGTCGGCGAGCGCCCGACGCAGCATAATGCCCATCCCGTCGGTGAGAGTGCCCACGCGGACCAGGTCGTCCAGCGAGTAGCGATACGTGAACTTCCGCACCGTGAGCGTCGGC
>CAYMPK010000240.1:0-3845 GCA_964392145.1 uncultured Actinomycetes bacterium
GCGATGACGACGTGGAGGCGCCGCGGGCCTTCCGGCGAGAGGTATTTGCGCGGATCGGTGGTTGGGACGAGACACTCACCGCTGCGGAGGACTGGGACCTCTCAGATCGCACCAGGGCCCTCGACGTGCCCATCGCCAGGGTGCACTCCTGGATCTGGCACGCCGAGGGCCGCATCTCGTTGCGTGCCCAGTACAAGAAGAAGCAGTACTACGGCCGCTGGGTCGCCGAATACCTGCACCGTCATCCGGATGCTCGAAGCCATGTGTCCCGACCCGGGGTGATGTCCAAGCCCGGTGCGCTGCTGCGCCAGCCGGTCAAGGCCACCGGGATGGTGGTGCTGAAGACGTTCGAGGTTGCCGGGCTGGTCAAGGGCATGCGCAATGCCAAGCGGGACGGACTGGTTGGGGCACAAGGGTGAAACCGCGCGTCACCCACGTCATCGCCGAGTACTCCCGCAAGGAGGCCATGGGCCGCACGGTCTCCGAGACGGTCGCCCGGGTGCCAGGCGAACACAGCCTCATCACCACTGTCGCCCACGATGGGGCGGCGCAGTTCACGCGGGTTGTGGAACTGGGAGGCGGGATGGAGACATTCCCTCTGGGCCGTGGTGAGAAGTTGGCGGCGGCGCTCGGTGAATTGTGCCCGGACCTGGTGCACGTCCACGGTGGTGCGCTGGCCCCGATGCTCGTGGCAGGCACGGCAATTCGCTACTACCGCACGGTGATGACCATCTACGCCTGGCCCCGGATGCCCGGACCGAGGTCTCTGGCGAAGGCCGGGCTGCGACCGGCAATCGATTCGAACGTGCTGCGGCCACGGGTTCTGGCCACGACAGTGATGCCGGCTTCCGCGGCAGGGCTGGCGCTGAAACGTGCCGGGGTCCGCAGCATCCTGGCCCCCGACCCGCGGGTGCTGTCGAAATTGGCCGGGCATGTCGAGGTTCCGCTGCATCGGCTCGGCTCGGGGGCCCCGGAGTCGACGCTGCGCGCGAGTTGGCGTGATGACAGCCCCACTGTCGTCTTCGTCGGGCGTGCGGAGACAGTAAGGGGCGTCGACACCCTCATTTCGGCCTTTCCTGAGGTGGTTCGGGCTGTTCCCGACGCCCGACTGCGGCTGCTACTCATCCCGAGGCCCGAACTCGACTCGATCCGCGAGCTGGCCTCAGAGTCAGAGGTGTCCTCAAGCATCGAGCTGGTGACTGAACCGGTGTCGGACGTGCAAGCGCAGATGGCGGGTGCGCAGGTCGGCACCTGGCCATTCAAGTTCGACTACACGACATCGCCGCCCGCGATGGCGGTTGCGGAAGCCCTTGCGGTCGGCCTTCCGACCGTGACCACCTCGGTGGCCTGTGTGCAGGCCGTGCTGGGAGAGGGTGGTCCCGCGGTGGTGGTGCCTCCCGATGATGCGTCCGCTCTGGCGGGGGGCCTCATCCGGCTGCTGCGCGATCGAGGGCTGTGGGAGGACATCGCGGCCCGCTCGCCGGGCTTCGTCGACGAACGCCTGGGGTGGGCCCGAGCAGGGGAAACGACAGCGCTGGCCTATTCAGAGGCGTTGTCGTAACCGCCAGGCCCAGCGTTCCGCGACCGCAGCAAGGCACGGCCCTCGGCCCGGTGCTCGATGACCCCGGCGGCAATCAGCAGCAACAACATCGCTACCGAGAATGCCAGCGCGATCCGTAGCACCCGCCATGGTGCGTAGTCGATGGCTGTTCCGCTTGCGTTGAGGTCGAAGGCGATGGTGCCCGCCACGGTCGGGCGACCGGCGAGACCGTTCGCCTGCCAGCCTGTCGAGAACTCCTCCGGGATGACCACCCAACCCGGGTTGCCCGGCTCCACCTGCCAACGAGTAGGTGCCGGCTTGCTGACCCCGCCGCTGTCTCCGCTGCGACCTTGATTCAGCAGCGGCCGCTGGGCGGGATCCAGGACGGCCTCCGATCCGATTCCGTCGACCGCCGCCTGCGCCAACAACTGCCCATAGGTTCGCGAATCGGCCTTCACCACTCGACCGGTCCCTCGCGGCAGAACCCGGTACACCTCAAGTTCCGGACCCACATCGACCCGCTCCAGGCCCCGCTGATTGCTCACCCAGGAATACGACGCGCTGTCCATGTTCCGGGCGACAACGATGTACTCGACACCCAGGGGTGCCACGAGTCGGCCCAACGCGCCGCCACCGGCATCGGCCACCAGTCGATCCACGTAGGCCGTGCGTCGAGAGGTGGAGTCGGTGCGCAGGACCGGCAGTTCCACCGCATCGCTGACCAACACCGGCCTGGAGAAATAGGCGTTCGCCGGGGTCGCGATGGTCCGCCCGTCGGTGAACTCGAACGGCTGATACGCGTGCCACGGTAAGAACAGCACGCCGCCGGTCCCAGAGCCCATCACAGCCTCGGCCCGGGCCCAGGATTCTGGGTAGGTGCTCGTCTTCAGAGTTCCTCCGAGACCCCAGACGAGAGTCGGCGCCACGATGAGCGGCAAGGCTGCGCATGCCGTGGCCAGCCAGCGCGACCAGGGGGCGCGAGCCGTCGCTGGGTCCCCCTCATTGCCGAGCCGGATAGCGATCGCCTCAACCATGGATCCCATGCCGACGGCATAGCCCATCACCGCCAGCGTCAGCCACTTCTGCTGCTCCCGCATCGCTTCGAAGAGTGGAAGATGCTCGAAGGCGAACCGGTAGAGACCTCCCACCGGTCCTGCGATTCCGGCCCCGAGGAGAAGGCCGATGAGGGTGATCGCGATCATCGGTGCGCCTCGAAGCGGGTCCTCACGCAACCGGATACCCAGGCCCCAAACGACCAGGCACACCACGATCACGGTCACGGGCAGCAGCAGCCACAGTGGTGTGACAACCCCCCAACCAGTGCTGCCCTCCCGCCAGAACCCGTGTAGTGACAGGACTGTCACCAGTAGCCCGCCCGGTCCCTCATGGGTCGAGTAGGCGAGCAGGTCCTTGTCGGTCACGTTCAGGGTGCGGCTACCGGTCAACCAAATCACGAGGGCGTAGCTGTACACCAGTCCAGCAGCAGCCACCGTGATGACTGTTCGCACAACATCCCTCCAGGACGGGCGCGGCAGCAGCATGACAGCGAGCAACGTCGTACCGCCGAGCCAGGCCGCATGCGGACTGATGGAGATCGCCAGTGCAAACCAGAGCGCCGGTCGCACGGCAAACCACTTGTTCTGCTTCCGAGCGTGCACCGCGGCAGTGAAGATCCAGGGCAGCAGGGCCAGCGCCAGCAGTACGGAGACGTGGCCCGCGCGCACCCTATCGACGACGAACGGATTGCATAGGAAGAAGATCACGGCCGGGTACACCCGCCAGCGGCTGCCGCGGGTGGCAGCCGCGATTCCACCCGCGGCCAGTGGGAAGAAGATCAGGATTACCGTCCAGGACGTCGCGGCGGACCCGATCAGGTTGCGCAGGGCCTGCGTCGCCAGTCGGAAGGGCATCGCGTCGAGGGAGGACCCCGACAGGCCGTAGACGCCGGGGGTGATCGCCTGGTGGGGGCCGCTCACCCAATCGAGCAGCAGCAGGTAACCGTGCCCGATCCAGGGGAGGACAACGAGAATTCCCACGGCGAGACCCAACAGGCTGGACTCCGCCATGAGTCTGGTCCCGCGGCGTGAATAGATCATTCGCGGGCGGCGCCACGGGGGCGATGGGCCGCCTGCACCACGGCGGCGACCGCTGGCGCCACCGCGTCGGGGTCACTCCCCGACGTGTCGAGCACGAGTTCACTGGAGCGCGCCGGTCGTTCCGCGAGCAGGCTGCGGAACTCGGCCTGCTGGCGCGCTTGCTCCCACTGCGGGCGTTCCGGTTTGCGGGCATGGATCGTGGCGGCCGG
>CAYMPK010000241.1:0-3815 GCA_964392145.1 uncultured Actinomycetes bacterium
CGGCCGCAGGATCCGTGTCGGTCCACCCTTCGAGAACAGCGAACCTGTGCAGTCCTCGAACAGCGGCCAGGGTCCTGCCGGCAGAAGCCGCGGACAACGGCGGATGGTCGCCGTCGCCCACCGACAGCGCCACCAGGAAGTCCTCCACCTGATCAGGGGTGACGTCTCGTAGCTGCCCGACTCCTTGACCGACACAGAATTCGCTGTAGCGAGCGAGATCGCGCCGGTACGCCGCCAGCGTGTTGGAACTCAGCCCCCGCTCCACCTCGAGCTGACCCACAGCGGCGTCGACGCTGCGGCTGAGCCTGCTCGAAGACGCGCCCGTCATTGTCAGGCCAGCACCTGCGCCAGCGGTCGATAGGGCAGGTGGAACGCCTGAGCGACGGCTTCGTAGGTTATCTCACCAGCATGGGTATTGACCCCGAGCGCCAATGCCGGATCGTCCTGGCATGCCCTCCGCCACCCCTTGTTGGCCAGCTCGACGGCGTACGGCAGCGTCACATTCGTCAGCGCCCACGTGCTTGTGTGCGGCACCGCTCCGGGCATGTTTGCCACGCAGTAGAAGAGCGAGTTGTGCACCGGGAACGTGGGGTCCGCATGGGTGGTCGGTCGGGAGTCCTCGAAGCAGCCCCCTTGGTCAATGGCGATGTCAACGAGCACCGACCCGGGCTTCATCCTCGACACGAGGTCGTTGCTGATCAGTTTCGGTGCCTTCGCACCCGGCACCAGCACGGCGCCGATGACCAGGTCTGCGTCGAGCACGCAACGCTCGATCTCGTAGGCGTTGCTGGCAACCGTCTGCATGTGCCCCTGGTAGATCGCGTCCACGTAGCGCAGTCGGGCGACATTGCGATCCAAGATCAAGACTTCCGCCTGCATGCCCAGGGCGATGGCAGCGGCGTTGTTGCCGGAGACCCCGGCGCCGAGGACGACCACCTTGGCCGCGTGGACGCCGGACACGCCGCCCATCAGCACACCTCGCCCGCCGTAGGCGCGCATCAATGCGTGGGACCCGACCTGCGGAGCCAACCGACCAGCAACCTCCGACATGGGTGCCAGTAGGGGCAGACTCCCGTCTGGCAACTCCACCGTCTCGTAGGCGATAGCAGTGGTACCGGATTCCACGAGGGCGTCGGTGCATTCCCGTGATGCCGCCAGATGGAGATAGGTGAACAACACCTGATCGCGTCGCATCCGGTGGTATTCCTCCGGCATCGGCTCCTTCACCTTGAGGATGAGATCGCCGGCCTCCCACACGTCGTCAGCGCTAGGCAGGATGGTCGCGCCCGCTGCTAAGTACTCTTCGTTGGTGATGCTCGAGCCGACCCCAGCGTCGTTCTCGATGAATACCTCGTGACCCAGGCGCGTGAGTTCGAGGACGCCCGCCTGCGTGATGGCGACGCGGTACTCGTGGTTCTTGACCTCGCGCGGAACCCCGACCTTCATCGTGAAGCACCTCCACATCGTGCTCGGCACGTAATCCGGCACTCATCGTCCTGACGGAGGCAACGCTAGCCGTTGATGTGAGTCGAAGTGGGGTCACCGAAAGACCACGCTGCACGTTCGCGCCATACCCGCGCGACCCTCACCGACGAGATCAGCGGGGTTTGAGCGCGAAGACCCGGCCGGACTCGACCGCCCTTCGTCGGCGCGGCCACGGCGAATCCGCCGGACGCAACGTGTCCCAACCGGTGGCCCGAGAACTCCAGGCGGCCAGCACCCCGGTCACTGTCGTGGGATTCTGCAGCCGACCGTCGAGGACCGCCGCACGGGCCTCATCCAGCGAAAGCCACGCCTGCGGCAGTTCCACTTCCTCCGCCTCTCCAGTCTGGTGGCGGCCCTCTGGGAGACGGCTCAGGCCGCGCGCCAGGTAGCACCGGAAGGTCTCGGTGGAACCGCCGGGGGTGTTGCAGAAATCGACCAGCACATGCCAGCTGCTGGCGGTCAGTCCGGCCTCCTCCGCCAGCTCACGCTGAGCGGCGACGAGCGGGTCCTCGTCCGGCTTGTCCAGCAACCCTGCCGGCGGCTCGAAGAAGAACTGCCCGAGCGGGTGGCGGTACTGGCGGATCAGCAGCACCTTGTCGTTGTCGTCGAGGACCAGCACCCCGACTGCCCCCGGGTGGACCATCAGATCTCGTACGACCGTGTGCCCGTGGATGTGGATGGTGTCCGACCGAACGCCCCATACCGCTCCGTTGAACCGGTCCTCACTGCGCAGGATCGGAACATCCCCGTCACTGTCGCGGACCTCACCGGTCCATTCGCTCACGCGGTGACTCGCACGTTGGCCGGGATTGGGGTCTCGCTGCCTGAGGGCATCCGCCTTCCGGCCTGCCGCGCCAGGGCCGCGGCGACCAGGCCGGCGAAGAGAGGGTGGGGCTGGGTGGGACGCGACCTGAACTCGGGGTGGGCCTGGGTGGCCACGTAGAACGGGTGGACGTCACGGGGCAACTCCACGTACTCGACCAACCGTCCGTCGGGGGATGTGCCGGAGAACACGAGTCCGGCGTCGGCCAGCCGCTCGCGGTAGTCGTTGTTGACCTCGAACCTGTGGCGGTGGCGCTCACTCACCTCGGCGGTCCCATAGAGCTCGGCGACGATGGATCCCTCCGCCAAGGCCGCGGGGTATAGGCCGAGGCGCATGGTGCCACCCATATCGCGTTCGCCGGCGACAACGTCGTGCTGGTCCGCCATCGTCGCGATGACGGGGTTGGTTGTCGCCGGATCGAATTCGGCCGAGTTGGCGTCGGCAAGACCCGCGGCGTCGCGAGCGAACTCGATGACCATGCATTGCAGGCCGAGGCACAGCCCAAGCGTCGGGATACCTTGGCGGCGCGCGTACCGGAGCGCGCCCAGTTTCCCTTCGATCCCGCGCACCCCGAAGCCGCCCGGCACACAGATCGCGTCCGCGTCCCCTAGCGCCTCCGCGGCGCCGGCCTCGGTCGCACAGTCGTCCGAGGCGACCCAATGCAGGCGCACTCTGCAGTCGTTGGCGAATCCCCCGGCACGCAGCGCCTCGGTGACCGACAGATAGGCATCCGGCAGGTCGACGTACTTACCCACCAACGCCAGGTTGATCTCGTGGGCGGGAGCATGTACCCGGCGCAGCAGATCGTCCCAGCGGCTCCAGTTAACGTCACGGAACGGTAGATCCAGCCGCCGAACGACGTACGCGTCCAGACCCTCCGAGTGCAGCACTTTGGGGATGTCGTAGATGCTGGCTGCGTCCACCGCGGCCACCACCGCTTCGGCATCGACGTCGCAGGCACGGGAGATCTTCCGCTTGATGTCCTCCGGCACCGGGCGATCAGCCCGAAGCACAATCGCATCGGGTTGGATGCCGATGGATCGCAGGGCAGCCACGGAGTGCTGGGTGGGCTTGGTCTTCAGCTCCCCGGAGGGGCCGATGTAGGGCAGCAGGGAAACGTGCAGGAAGAAGACGTTGTCGCGTCCGAGGTCTTGTCGCACCTGGCGCACGGCCTCCAGGAAAGGCAGGGACTCGATGTCGCCGACGGTACCGCCCACCTCGGTGATAACGACGTCGACGTCATCGGTGCCCATCTCGACGATCCGGCGTTTGATCTCGTCCGTGATGTGAGGGATGACCTGCACGGTGTCACCGAGGTAGTCGCCGCGGCGCTCCTTGGATATGACTGACGAATACACCTGGCCCGTGGTGACGTTCGCCGACTCCGTGAGGTCAACTCCGAGGAACCGCTCATAGTGACCGATATCCAAATCCGTCTCGGCACCATCGTCGGTGACGAAGACCTCCCCGTGCTGGAAGGGGTTCATGGTCCCCGGGTCCACATTGA
>CAYMPK010000242.1:0-3810 GCA_964392145.1 uncultured Actinomycetes bacterium
GGATTCCGCGGTAAGACACACAACCCCGCCCCCAGGCCGGGCAGGGGTGAGGGCTACGAGGGCGGCAACCAAGCTAAGGTTGCCGCCCTCGTACCGTTCGCTCCGCGTGGACTGAATCTCGAACCACGCGTCCAACAGGTTCGTGCCGGGAGCGATTGAGCACTCATGGAAGGTCAAGCAGTGGCCGCGGACGCTCCTAGTCGATGTGGCCGACCTCCTCCAGAGTCCCGATGCACTCGAAGGCCTGCAATCGTTCCTAGAACGCCGCCCCGCCGTGTTCACGGGTGCGTAGGCGCGGGGTCACGCAGTTCAGCGTCCGGACGAGGTCGCTGATGACTCGACGTCCCATGTCGTCACGCGACGGGCGCGGTCTCCCTGGTGTATCGGCGGTAGGAGAACCAGGCGCGCCCGATGGACTCGAATAGGACGATTCCGAGCAGGAAGGTGAGAAGTAGGGTCAGCGGACCGACCACCGGGATGTACTCCTGCTCGGAGGCGATGCTCACCACAAACAGAATGGTCAATGCGACATATTCGGCGCGACTGCGAACGAAGACGATGGACTTGTACTCAGGCAGGGCGCGAACGTACTGGATGCCGTAGCGGTAGTGGCCGACCCAGAGCCCAAGCACGGCCCCCAGGAGCCCGGCCACAAGGTGTTCCCAGTTCTGCACGAGATGGTCGCCGAGCAGTACGCCTATCGCGAGCAACTCGAGGATGGGGTCGAAGGCGAGTGTCTTCACCGGCCGTATCCACTGACCCTTCGGTAGTTCCAGGGTCTTGGCCAACTTGCGGCTGTCGCGGATATATCTCAGGTCCATGATCAGAATGACCATCAACAGGATCAGCACGATCAGCGATCCCACGAGCATGATGATCGCGGACTTCTCGCTGGTGGGTGCGGCAACTAGGAGTATCTCGGCCACGGCGGTTCCCCCTACTCGTTCCGCGTCCAGCGGCGGTGACCGATGTTCCAGCACACCACCGGGCTCGCGATGTGAAGCCTAGCGTTGACCTGGTTGTGGCGGGCCTTGGATGGATCAAATACCCGTCATGAGACATCGGACGGTCTTCGCGATGAGGCTGCACGAGACCATGCATGCGTGTCCCCGGGCGACAAGGTGACACTGCTGGTCCAAAATGGAGATAACTGCCTTTACCCCGGTCGCGTGACGACCGTGAAAGTGGAGTCCCCGAACTGCTGGAGTGAGCCTCACCGGAGAGGAGAGTCGCTTCGTGCCTGTCGCTGTGGGAATAGTGGCCGGAACCGCGATCCGTGGCGCAGCGGCCACGGTGATGATGCGGCCGGTGTTGGAGCGGCATCCGGATGCCTTCCTCATCACCCTGGCCAACTTCGGTGTCACCCTGACCATGGCCGCCTCCCAGGAGCACATCCGACGGGACATCACCAAAGCCCTTCGCGAACGCGGGCGCGCTCGTGATTCGCCGATCGTGCTTGTGGGTCACTCACAAGGTGGCTTGGCTGTGCTGCGATACGCCATCGACCACCCGCTGCAGGTGCGGCATGCTTTCACCATCGGCGCTCCCTGGCAGGGGGCCGTCAGCGCCGGCACTCTCAGTCGCATCGTGCGCCACCGACTGCCGGCGATGCGTGACATGAGCGCCGGTTCGGAGTTCCTCACGACCCTCCACGACGATGTGCCTGTGATCGCCGACCGGGTCAGCAACATCTACAGCACCCACGAGCTGTTCATCCGACCCTACGTAGGTGCACACATCGACGTTCCCGGAGTGCACAACACCCTGATCGCCAGTGAAGAGGAGTTGCGTCGTCACCTCCAGCTCTACCCCGATCTGGAACTGGACGACATCATCGTCGGAAGGGTCAACCACCTCAACGAGATGCACTCGCCGGAGGTGCGGTCCAAGATCTGGGGGAAGGTGTCCGAGATCGTGGCGGAGATGAAGTCCGGTGCCCCCAAGCCTTCGGCCGACGACTGACCCAAACCAACCGCGCGGGCGCGTTGGTCAGGTTCCGACGACCTCGTAGCCGGCTTCGTCGATCGCCGCCTTGAGGCTGGCATCATCCAGTTCCACACCAGTGACCGACACGGTTCCGTTGTCGAGGTCGACCACCACGGTGTCGACGTCGTCGACCTTCGTGACCTCCTCGGTGATGGCATTCACGCAGTGCTGACAGCTCATGCCGGTGACGTTGTAGGTGATCGTTGCCATCTGATGTCCTCGCCTCTTTGATGTTCGATGCCGTGCTCATCTATCGTGCCCTATCGGCGGTACCCGTTGAAACGTCGTAGGCGCAGGCTGTTGGTCACGACGAACACCGATGAGAAGGCCATCGCTGCTCCGGCCACCAGGGGATTGAGCATGCCGGACATGGCCAACGGGATCGCCGCCACGTTGTAGGCGAACGCCCAGAACAGGTTCCCCTTGATTGTCGCCAGAGTGCGCCGGGAGAGTGCGACTGCATCTGGGGCGGCACGCAAGTCTCCGCTGATGATCGTCAGGTCGGATGCCTCGATCGCCACGTCGGTACCCGTGCCCATGGCAATTCCCAGGTCGGACTGGGCGAGTGCCGCGGCATCGTTGACCCCGTCACCGACCATGGCGACGACCCGGCCGTCGTCCTGCAAACTTCGGACCGCCGCAACTTTGTCGGCTGGCAGAACCTCCGATATCACCGTTTCGATCCCCACTTCCGCGGCGATCGCCCTGGCTGCCTGCTCGTTGTCACCGGTCAGGAGGATCGGGGTCAGGCCGAGGGAACGAAGTTCAGCGACGGCTTCTGCGCTGCTGGTCTTGACCGAATCTCCAACGACGATGACCCCGGTGATCTGATGGTTCCAGCCGACCGCGACCACGGTGCGACCGGCCGACTCGGCGTCCTTCAGAGCCGCAGCAAGCGCCTCCGGGAGCTCCACGTTCCACAGGTGCGCCAGCCACGAGGCTCGGCCCGCCGTCACCTCTTTCCCCGCGACACACCCGGACACCCCGTAGCCCTGGCTCGCCCGGAACTCCACGACCTCCGGCAGGCTTCCGAAGGTGTCGCGCGCCCGGTGCGAGATCGCGACTCCAATCGGGTGCTCGGAGGCGTCCTCAACCGCGCCGGCCAGACGCAGGACCTCCTCCGGTGTCGTCTCAGTGGCCGCCGAGATCTCCAGTGCCGTCATCTCGCCGGTCGTCACTGTGCCAGTCTTGTCGAGCAGGACCGTGTCCACCTGGCGGGTGCTCTCCAGCACCTGGGGTCCCTTGATGAGTATCCCCAGTTGGGCTGCGCGTCCCGTTCCCACGAGCAGTGCGGTCGGTGTGGCAAGACCCAGGGCGCAGGGGCAGGCGATGATCAGGACGGCGACGGCCGCCGTGAAGGCCGTCTGCGCAGCGGCGCCGGCGATCAGCCAGCCGACCAGGGTCGCGAGTGCCAACACCAAGACGATCGGCACGAAAACGGCGGCCACCCGATCGGCCAATCGCTGCACCGGAGCCTTTCCGGATTGAGCGTCAGCCACGAGCCGCGTCATCTGCGCCAGTGCCGTGTCGGCCCCCACGCCGGTGACCTCGATGACGAGCCGGCCGCCGGAGTTGACTGTCGCCCCGACCACCGCGTCCCCGGGTCCCACCTCCACCGGTACTGACTCCCCGGTGAGCATGCTCTGATCCACCGCGGAGGATCCCTCGAGCACACGTCCGTCGGTTGCGATCTTCTCGCCCGGTCGGACGACGAATCGGTCTCCGACGATGAGATCCGCGACCGGAATCCGTACCTCCGAGTCGCCGCGAAGCACCGCGGCGTCCTTGGCCCCCATGGATGCCAGCGCCCGCAGCGCGGCCCCT
>CAYMPK010000243.1:0-3803 GCA_964392145.1 uncultured Actinomycetes bacterium
TGCGCAAACCCTTGACGAAGCTGGGGCGAAGCGGGCGGTCGATGAGTCGACAGGTGAGGATCGCGTCCTCGCTGGGCCGACCCTCCCGGCGGAAGAACGAACCCGGGATGCGGCCCGCGGCGTACATGCGCTCTTCCACATCGACCGTCAGCGGGAAGAAGTCGAACTGATCCTTTGGGTGCTTGCCGGCGGTTGTCGCCGAGAGCAGCATCGTGTCGTCGTCCAGATAGGCGACCGCAGAGCCGGCAGCTTGCCGGGCGAGCCGTCCGGTTTCGAACCGGATCGAGCGGGTTCCGAACTTGCCGTTGTCGATCACGGCGTCGGATGAATAGATATCGGGACCCTCCATAGGGTTCCTCCTTCGATGAAGCCCCGCCATGCGCCCCGGCAGGTCCTGCGAGGCGTGCCGGTCTTCGATCGAGGGCTCCGGATGATCATCCGGAGGCCACCACCGAGGACCGACGCCGAAGTGCGGACGAACCTGGGTGACTGGCGGAGTCGGTGTGTTGTTGTGGTGGTGGGCCGCTAGCGGCGCAGACCGAGACGGTCGATGAGCTCGCGGTAGCGGTTGATGTCGGTCTTGGCCACGTAGTTGAGCAGGCGGCGACGACGACCGACCAGCAGGAGCAGGCCGCGACGTGAGTGATGGTCGTGCTTATGTTCCTTCAGATGCTCCGTGAGGTGGGAGATGCGGTGCGACAGCAGCGCGATCTGGACCTCGGGGCTGCCGGTGTCACCCTCGTTGACGGCGTATTCGGCAATGATTTTCTGCTTGGTATCAGCGTCGATCGACATAATCCTCTGCGGACGCGAACGGGGGCATCGAGCCCGATGGGAGGCGTATCACCGGGCGTCCGACCAGTGATCGCTAGTGACAAGCCTATAGGTAGGGGGCTTCCAGCCTGCATGCGACCCGATCCAGTGGTGGGATGGGCCCATGACGCCCGATGAATACATGTCCCACGATGCCCTCGGACTTGCCGAGTTGGTCCGTAACCGTGAGGTTACCGCGGAAGAGTTGGTCGAGATCGCCCTGGAACGCACCGATGAGTACAACCCGGCGATAAACGCTGTGGTGGTGCGCCGCGACGCACGGGTACTCGCCGAGGCCCAGTCCGCGCCGCCTGGGGAATTCAGCGGGGTCCCGTTCATGGTCAAGGACATGGACGGCGTACTCGCAGACGAGCCCAACACCGCCTCCTCCCGGTCCCTGGTGACATGGCGCCCTGCCCAGGACTCCGAACTCTTCGCACGTTACTATGCGGCCGGACTCCTGATCGCCGGCAAGACCAACTGCCCCGAGTTCGGCATCTTCGGCATCACCGAATCCGAGCTGCGGGGACCTGCTCGCAACCCCTGGGACGTGAACCACACCCCGGGTGGCTCCTCGGGTGGATCCGCAGCGGCGGTCGCCGCCCGAATCGTGCCCATGGCCCACGCGGGCGACGGCGGTGGTTCGATCCGGATCCCGGCTTCCTGCTGTGGGCTGTTCGGACTCAAGCCGTCGCGAGGACGACAGCCCCTTGGCCCATACGAGGGCGAGGGATGGGACGGTTTCACGGCCCCCGGGGTTGTCGGACTCTCGGTGCGGGATGCGGCCGCGGCGCTCGATGCCACCCATGGTGCGGACGTGGGGGCGCCGTACGCGGAGCCGCCCGCCCCCAAATCCTTCCGCGCGGCCGCCGAGAAGAAGCCGGGCACGCTGCGGATCGGATTCTCGACCAAGGCCCAACTCGGCGACGAGATGCACCCCGACAACATCGCCGCGGTCTTGGACGCGGTGGCGCTGCTCGAGGAACTTGGCCACGAGGTGGTGGAGGTCGACCTACCCGTCGACGCGGAGCCGGCGGCAGCCGCCTACTTGACGGTGGTGGCCTCGTCGGTAGGCGCGGCCATCGCCGAAACCGAGGATAAGACCGGGCGCAAGCCGCGGGCTGGCGACTTCGAACTCCCGACCTGGTTCCTGGGACAGGTGGGCCGGGAACTGACCGCAGTGGAACACGTGCAGGCACGACAACTCACCCACGCGCTGGGTCGCACCATCGGGAATGTGTTCGTCGAGCGCGGCTTGGATGCGCATCTCAGCGCGACGATGGCGTTTCCGCCGGTGGAGATCGGCGAGCTCCAGCCGGCAGCGGCCGAGCGGGCAGCCTTGTCGGCCCTGCGGCGCGCCTCATCAGGTCGGATCCTCCGGATGGTGCTCGCGCAGCTCGCGGCGAATTCGTTGAAGCGGACACCCAACACCCAGCTGTTCAACATGACCGGCCAGCCGGCGATGAACGTGCCGCTGTTCTGGAACGATGCCGGGCTACCCATCGGTGTTCAGTTCGCCGGGGCTTTCGGCGATGAGGCCACCTTGCTGGCCCTCGCCAGCCAGCTCGAGACAGCGCGTCCCTGGTTCGACCGGCGGCCGCCCCTGATCACCGGCTGACTCGCGGGCCGGAGCTCGACAGCGGAATCCCCCGCGACCCGACGACAGTTCCCGGCCGGTCCGGTGGCTTGGCTCGGCGGGCCAACGCGCCGACGGGCAGGCCAAGCACCCGCCGCAGCGGGCGCGGGTGACATGATCGTGCCCATGAACCCCATCACTGGCCTTTCCGCCCGTCTGCTGTCCCGTCGCATTCCGCTGGCCGTGGTAGGTGCCGGCGCGGTGCTGGCCCTGGCCGCCTGCGGCAGCTCATCGTCCTCGTCATCGTCGGCATCCGCCTCTGGCAGTGCCGCTGCGTCCTCCGCGGCGACTACCGAGCAGAGCGAATCACCGACCGCACCCAGCGCCTCGGCTGAAGTCAAGACCTCGGTGAATCCGCAGTACGCGGCCTTCTGCGCCTCCTACAAGACCTTCTACGATTCGGCCAACAAGGCGGACACCACGCCGAAGGCCCTCGCCACCCAACTCGCGGCCCTCGAGGGTCAGGCCCCGGCGGAATTGAAGGCCGACCTGACCAATGCCAAGACCTCGCTGGATGCCGTCAACGACCTGTACACGAAGAGCGGTGCGGCTGCGGCCGGTCAGAAGCTGGCCTCTGACCCCAACTACGCGAAGTCGGTGCAGGCGATCGTCACCTGGGCACAGCAGAACTGCGGCATCGTCCCGAATACGCAGGCGTCCCCCGCCGCTAGCTGACCTCAGCGCTCGAGCAGGGGCCTCAGGAATGCCCCGGTGTGACTGTCTGGATCATTCGCGATGTCCTCCGGGGTTCCGGTCGCCACCACAGTGCCCCCTCCTGAGCCACCCTCCGGACCCATGTCGACGATCCAGTCGGCGGTCTTGATGACGTCGAGGTTGTGCTCGATGACGAGTACGGTATTTCCGGTCTCCACGAGCCGGGTGAGCACGCCGAGCAACTTGTTGATGTCCTCGAAGTGCAGGCCCGTCGTCGGTTCGTCCAGAACATAGATGGTTCGACCCGTCGCCCGCTTCTGCAGTTCGGCCGCCAGCTTCACCCGCTGCGCCTCGCCCCCGGACAACGTGGGGGCCGGCTGACCCAGGCGGACATACCCGAGTCCGACGTCCACGAGTGTCGTCAGATGGCGGGCGATGGCGGGCACCGGGGCGAAGAACTCGGCCGCCTCCTCGATCGGCATGTCCAGCACCTCGGCGATGGTCCGGCCCTTGTAGTGGACCTCAAGGGTCTCGCGGTTGTATCGCGCCCCATGACACACCTCGCAGGGAACGTACACATCGGGCAGGAAATTCATCTCGATTTTGATCGTGCCATCGCCCGTGCACGCCTCGCACCGGCCGCCCTTGACGTTGAAGGAGAAGCGCCCTGGCTGGTAGCCGCGGATCTTCGCCTCCTCGG
>CAYMPK010000244.1:0-3776 GCA_964392145.1 uncultured Actinomycetes bacterium
CGGCCAGCCCGGTTCGTTCGTGCCGGTCGAGGAGACGATCCGGTCGTTCAAGGCGCTGTGCGAAGTCGAGTACGACCACCTGCCCGAGCAGGCGTTCTTCATGTGCGGTGGCATCGAAGATGTCGAGCGCAACGCGGCGAAGCTCGCCAAGTAGTCGCGGCCCGGAAGGAGGATGACGACATGCCTTTGACAGTGAGACTTGTCGCGACCGACCGAGAGGTGTTCAAGGGAGAGGCCAACCTCGTTGTGGTGCAGACCCTCGAGGGTCAGGTCGGCATCATGCCCCAGCACTCGCCGATGATGGCGCAATTGGCTGACGCTGAGGTTCTGATCAAGACCGACGCCGGGGACCTGCATGCCGCTGTCCACTCGGGTTTCGCCACCGTCGATCGGGACAATGTGATCATCCTGGCGGAGACCGCCGAGTTGGCTGACGAGATCGTGGTCGAGGCCGCTGAGCGGATCAAGGCGGAGATCGGCACACCGGCCGAGGACGACCAGGCGTCGCAGGCGAAGCTCAAGCGGGCGGAGACCCGGCTGGCCGTCGCCGCCAAGCGTCAGACCGGCGGCAAGATCTAGATCCCCTCGCCCTGGCCGGATCGATCGCCACCGGGAACCCACAGCACGTCGCCGACCTCGATGTTCGCGCACCGGCACAGGATGAACAGCAGGTCCGAGAGTCGGTTGAGGTACTGCGCCGGCAGCGGGCTCATGCTCGGTCCGTGCTCGTGCACGGCCGCCCACGTCGTACGCTCCGCCCGGCGCACCACCGTGCGGGCCACGTGGAGCAGGGCCGCCCCCGGTGTGCCGCCGGGAAGGATGAAGGACCGCAGCGGCTCAAGGCGGGCGTTGAAGATGTCGCACTGCTCCTCCAGCCGGAGGATGTACTCGGGCTCGACCCGCAGGGGTGGGTGCTCCGGATTGGGTGACACCGGCGTGCACAGGTCCGCACCCACGTCGAACAGATCGTTCTGGATCTGACGCAACACGGTCACGATCTCCTCGTCCAGTCCACCGGTCGTGACGGCGACGCCGATCGCGCAGTTCGCCTCATCGACATCGGCGTAGGCAGCGAGCCGGGAGTCGGTCTTCGATGTCCTGCTGAAGTCTCCGAGAGCGGTCGATCCGTCGTCGCCGGTCCGGGTGTAGATACGCGTCAGATTCACCATGGTGGTCAGCCTACGACGGGGACGCGGGACCGCCACAGAGCCGCGCCTGATCGGCTTCGGCGCTCCCAACCCTTACCATTGGCGGGTGCAGGCATTCGAGGTCAGCGGCGGAGCGCGGCTGGAAGGCCGGGTCGAGGTCCCCGGGGCCAAGAACAGTGTGCTCAAACTGATGGCCGCCGCCCTGCTGGCCCGCGGGCGCAGCCGTCTGACACATGTGCCGGCGATCCTCGACGTCACGATCATGGCCGAACTGCTCAGACGGCTCGGCGCAACAGTCGACTACGACGCCCAGGCGGGGGTTCTGGACATCGATGTCCCCGACGAGGTGGGGCACCAGGCGGATTACGACCTGGTCCGCCGGATGCGCGCCAGCATCGCTGTTCTGGGACCTCTGGTGGCGCGGGTCGGCCTCGCTGACGTGGCGCTGCCCGGTGGCGATGCCATCGGCTCACGCGGGCTCGACATGCACATCTCGGGGCTTACCCGGATGGGTGCTGAGTTCAGCAGCGAGCACGGGTTTCTGATCGCATCGGCTCCGGGGGGTCTCACCGGCGCCCAGATCTGGCTCGACTTCCCCAGCGTCGGCGCCACCGAGAACATCCTGATGGCGGCCGCCCTGGCCAAGGGGCGCACCGTCATCGACAATGCGGCCAGGGAACCTGAGATCGTGGATCTCTGTCAGATGCTCTTGGCCATGGGGGCCGAGATCGAAGGCGTCGGCTCGTCGACGCTGAGTATCGAAGGCGTCGAGGAACTCCGTCCGGTGACCCACGCGACGGTGCCCGACCGCATCGTCGCAGGCACCTGGGCGGCGATGGCGGCGATCACCGGTGGGGACATCACCATCGACTATGCCCGCATCGAGCACCTCGAGATTGCCATGGACAAACTCGTCACGGTAGGGGCGCACGTGGAGGAGACCGGGGTCGGTTTCCGGGCAAGCATGCAGGGTCGACCCCGCTCGGTCGATATCGTCACCCTCCCCTATCCGGGTTTCCCGACCGACCTGCAGCCGCAGTTCATCGCGCTCAACTCGGTCGCTGACGGGGTGTCGATGGTGACCGAGAACCTCTTCGAGGCGCGGTTCAGGTTCGTCCAGGAGTTGAACAGGCTGGGCGCAGACATCCACACCGATGGGCACCACGCGTTCGTCCGCGGTCGTTCTCGGCTGTCAGGGGCCCCGGTGGAGGCAACGGATGTGCGCGCCGGGGTTGGACTGGTGATGGCCGGTCTCGTCGCTGAGGGCACGACGACGGTGCTCGACGTCCACCACATCGACCGGGGCTACGCGAACTTCACTGAGCAACTCAGCGCGCTGGGTGGACACATCAAACGCGTCGATGTCGAGCCCGGATACACCCCGTCTCGAGCCTGACCGGGTCAGCATCCCCGCTGAGAGCGGTCGAGGCCACCAGTCTCAGGCGGCCAGTAGGCCCCTCGCCTTCGACTCGTCCGCGGGCCACACCATCACCCTGGGGCCATCGACCGTCTGCACCAGAGTTGCTCGAAGTCCCGCCGCCTCCAGCCGGCGCCGTTCGATTTCACCCCTGATGTAGTCGGGCGGCCGAGACACCACGACCAGCAGGCCGTACTCGGACTCATCCCCTGACTGAGGTCGTGCAGCCACGACGGAGCGGCCGCGCGTCGAGCCCCAGCGCAAGATCAGCACGAACACCGTGATCGCCACGATGGCGACCAGCGGTCCGAAGGCGTAGGAGTACGTCGACCATGCTGGCACGACTCCAATAATGAACCTCGTTGGCGCGACCCGCCATTCGATGGTTGCAACTGCTCGTTCTAGGCTCGTACTGCGTTTCGTGTGGCCGTCGTCGTCACACAGAGTCCCCGAGGAGGAGATCATGGCGGTCGTCGGTGTCATCGGAGCAGGGCTCATGGGTGGCGGGATCGCCCAGGTGTCGGCCCTGGCGGGCTATCACGTCGTCCTGCGCGACATCGATGATGCGGCCGTGGCCCGGGGGCTGGCAACCATCGAGGCCTCGGTGGCCAAGTTCGTGGAGAAGGGCAAACTCAGCGCCTCCGACGCTGCGGATGGGCTGGCTCGAATCACCGGAACGACTGACCTTGCCGCGGTCGCGGATGCCGACATCGTCGTCGAGGCCGCATTCGAGAAGGTAGAGATCAAGACCGAGATTTTCACGGCCCTCGACGAGATCTGCAAACCAGGGGCGGTGTTGGCCACCAACACATCGGCCATCCCCGTCACCACGATCGCGGCCGCCACGTCTCGCCCCGAATCGGTGGTGGGAACCCACTTCTTCTCGCCGGTGCCGCTGATGAAGCTGTGCGAGATCGTTCGGGGTTACAAGACCTCCGATGAAACTGTCGCTGCTGTTCGTGAGTTCGCTGAGAACGTCGGCAAGACTGTCGTCGTCGTCAATCGGGATGTCGCGGGCTTCGTCACGACCCGGCTGATCTGCGCTCTCGCGATGGAGGCCGTGGCGTTGGTGGAGGCGGGCATCGTCTCGGCAGAGGATCTCGACGTCGCGTGCCAGCTCGGGTTCGGTCACGCGATGGGTCCGTTGCGCACCGCGGACATGACCGGCATCGACATCATCACCAACGCCAGCAAGAACATCTACGCGGACA
>CAYMPK010000245.1:0-3257 GCA_964392145.1 uncultured Actinomycetes bacterium
AACCGCCACCGGACCGGGCTGCGCGGCAACGGCTAAGGCGACGTTCAAGGTACGGCGGTCCAACAGTCCGAGCGCCCGGCGGATGCTGCCGGCGGAACCTGCCCGGCGTGCCAGCTCGGCCACGTCCGTCGGCAACGGATGGAGCAGATCCGGGCGAGCCTTCAGGAAGTCCTCCAATTCGGCGTCCGTCCGGTGCCGAAGATCATCGGCGAGACTTCGGCGGCGCGCGTTGGTGGACATCCACACCACGTTACGCCACCGGGTGCCGACCCGACACTCCCCGTACGCTAGGAACGTGGGCGCAGTCGTCGGATTCGACTTGGACATGACGCTGGTCGATTCCCACCTCGCAATCACGTCCTCCCTGGACCACGTGTGCCGGTCGTATGGAGTTAGACACTCGAACGCCGAATTGGGTGCGCGCGTCGGACTTCCGCTGGCCGAGGTGCTCGACGCTCTGGTACCCGGGGTCGATGTGGACGAGGCCGCCCGGCGCTACCGCGACTTCTACATGAGGACAGCCCTCACCTCAACGACGGTGATGACGTGTGCGGCGTCGGCCCTGGCTCAGGTGACCGCGAGCGGCGGCACAACCGTGGTGGTGACGGCCAAGCGTGAGGATCAGGCACGCATGGTGCTCAACCACGTAGGTCTGACCATCGACCACGTCATCGGCAGCACCTTCGGGCTGGAGAAGGGCGATGCACTGTCCGGGATCGGTGCCGAGGTCTACGTCGGCGACCATCCTGGCGACATGGTGGGCGCGCGCCGGGCTGATGCGGTCGCAATCGGCCTGCTCACGGGAGGTCACACGCATGCGGAGTTGACGGCTGCGGGCGCGGATATGGTGCTGGCTGACCTCGAACCTTTCGGCCGCTGGTATGCGCAGTGGTTGACCCGCCAGCGGGCCAGACCCCGGCTTCAGACCTGACGTGACATGAAGCGGCTGCGCGCCCGAGCGGCCCGCACGATTCCCCAGAGAGCGATCCCGACACCGATCCCGACGCCACCGATGGCGAGGAACCACAACACCGGGGCGGGCTTGACGGATCCGAAAGCCAACGGCAGCAGCGCAACCAGCGCGATCACGGCGCCGAGCCCGGCCACGATTCCACCCACACGCACCAGACGGGTGCCGGCAACGGCGGTCTGCGTCGTGGCTTCGCCTGGCGCGGGTGATTTCATGGGAACAGCGTAGGCGGGCCCCGGGCGGGTACCGCGACCGCGCTAGCCTTGTACGACTCGCGCGGAGTTGACGCGCGTACCTCGAGTTCAATTGCAAAGGGGAGAGCCGTGCCCACCGGGAAAGTGAAGTTCTTCGACGCCGAGCGCGGTTTCGGATTCATCGCCTCCGACGACGGCGACGAGGTCTTCGTCCATGCCAGCGCCCTACCGTCGGACACCCCCGCGTTGAAACCAGGCGCCCGCGTCGAGTTCGGCATTGTCGAGGGGCGCCGGGGGGCACAGGCATTGTCGGTCAAGATCCTCGAACCTGCCCCGAGTATCACCAAGGCGATGCGGACGCCGGCGGATCAGATGGCCCCGATCGTCGAGGATGTGATCAAGCTGCTCGACGGCGTGTCGAACAGTCTGCGCCGCGGGAAGTACCCGGACGACAATCGCTGCCGGCAAGTCGCCAAGGTGCTGCGCGCAGTGGCCGACGACCTCGACGTCGTCTAGGCCTGCACCTGGGGCTGCCTAACCCGGCTCCTCAGGAGTTGGCCGTGCGCCTCATCAGCGTCAACAGGCCGTCGATGTCGACCTCCAGCTTCTTGATGTGACCCATGCCGGGCAACGGCAGATGGATGTCCTCGAACTCCGTCGAACCGTTGATCTGGAGATCCATCGAGTCGGCTGAGAGGGCTGGATCACCAGCCAGTTCGAGCGGCACCGTGATGGTGCCGGCGGTGGCATGCCCGGACAATCCACCCAGCGAGCCGCCCTCACCAGAGAACACCAGCCGACCGTCGGAACCGGACCTCACGAGGGTGTGCACCTCGGGGTCGAGAAGCGGATTGCCGGTGGACACCTGATCGATGGCGACCGAGAATTCCAGGGTCACCGATCCATCCGCGATTTCGGCGGTGCCGTCCAGCACCGGCGCCTTCGCATGAATCGTCAAGAAGCCGATGCGCGACGTCTTCAACGAAATCCGGCTATCGGGCGTCACTGTCCACGAGCCGTGGGTCTCGGTCACATTCTCTCCTCGTCGAGCGCAGGCCGGTCGACACAGCCGATCGACCGCCGTAGCAGATCGGATGGCCACCCGCGAAACATTCCAGGTACCTTGGAACCTCTAGGTCGCAGCGTAAAGGCATGCCAAAGTTTCTCACCCAAGTGGGTCAAATGCGCGACTGCCTCTAGACCCCGCCGACGGGCCGTGCGACTGTCGAATCGGGGACATGCATCCGGACCGCGACCCGGTGGGAGGGAGGCCGCACGATGATCTCGCACCCGGAAAGTCGAACCGGCGATGGCGATACGACCAGCCAACCCAAGTCGGGATCCCGGCAGCGGTCGACGCTCACGACGGCGGACGTTGTCGCGCCCTGGACCGGGAACCCCAGCATCTACAACGCTCTCCGCGCCAACTTGAATCGGCTGACCGCCGAGGTGATCGACGCCGTCGAGGACGGCACCTGGGCCGTGCCCGAGGCGAGCAGACTGCACGCCTGGATCAAGTCCGAACTGGTCCTCTGGAGTCAGTCGCGGGAGGCCGAGGTTGCGACCGATGACCGCACGGAACTCGCGTCGGTGGTGTCTGATCGAAGCCTGCTGATCGGCCTCAACAGCCTTCTGAGCGGCTCACGTGGCGCTGAGGCCGCACAGTGGGCGAGCGAGATCAAGAGCGTGGGGCTCTCGCTCATCTCGCGGATCGAGGTGCTTCAGACGAGCCGCTCCTGACACGCTGGACATACGAATGCCGGACCCCCTCGACAGGGATCCGGCATTCGTATGTCGGACGCTCGGGTGCCGTGGACTAGAAGTCCATGCCTCCCATGCCCCCGTCACCGGCAGGCATGGCCGGTGCCTTTTCGGGCTTGTCGGCGACGACGGCCTCGGTGGTGAGGAACAGCGCCGCGATGCTGGCAGCGTTCTGCAGCGCCGAACGCGTCACCTTGGCCGGATCGACGATGCCGGCCTTGATCAGGTCGACGTACTCGCCGGTCGCAGCGTTCAGCCCGAAACCTGGCTCCCGGTTACGGACCTTCTCGGCCACAACTCCGCCTTCGAGGCCGGCGTTGGTGGCGATCTGC
>CAYMPK010000245.1:3267-3768 GCA_964392145.1 uncultured Actinomycetes bacterium
CTTCAGCGGGGCTTCCAGTGCGACGCGCACGATGTTCGCGCCGACGGCCTCCTCACCTTCGAGATCGAGATCGGCGAACGCCTTCTCGCTTGCCTGGATGAGCGCCACGCCGCCGCCGGCGACGATGCCCTCTTCCACGGCTGCCTTGGCATTCCGCACGGCATCCTCGATGCGGTGCTTACGCTCCTTGAGCTCCACCTCGGTGGCAGCGCCCGCCTTGATGACAGCAACGCCACCGGCCAACTTGGCAAGTCGCTCCTGCAGCTTCTCGCGTCGTAGTCGCTGTCCGAGTTCTCGATCTCGGCGCGGATCTGGCCGACCCGACCCGCGATCTGCTCGGGATCACCTGAACCCTCGACGATGGTGGTCTCATCCTTGGTCACGACGACCTTGCGAGCCCTGCCCAGCAGCGAGATATCCGCGGTGTCCAGCTTGAGGCCGACCTCTTCGCTGATGACCTGGCCACCGGTCAGGATCGCGATGTCCTGCAGCATGGCCTTG
>CAYMPK010000246.1:0-3693 GCA_964392145.1 uncultured Actinomycetes bacterium
GGGGGGGGGGGGGGGGGGGGGGGGGGGGGGGGGGGGGGGGGGGGGGGGCCGGCGGCGCGGGCGGGGGGGCGGGGGGCGGCGCAGGCGGGCGGCAGGATTACTCGAGTATCGCCGCCTGCCCGTTGGTGGGTGGCTGCAGTCCGAAGTGCGACCAAGCCTCGGGCGTCGCCATCCGGCCGCGCGGGGTTCTCATCAGCAAGCCCTGCCGCACCAGGAACGGCTCGCTGACAGTCTCCACGGTCTCCGCCTCCTCTGCGACCGCCACCGCCAGCGTGTTCAAGCCCACGGGTCCCCCGGCGAATCTCGTCATGAGGGCCATCAAGATGGCCTTGTCGAGCCGATCCAACCCCAGATCGTCGACCTCGTACAGGGTCAACGCATTCTTGGCGGTCGCGAGATCCACCACGCCGTCGCCATTTACCTGGGCATAGTCGCGTACCCGGCGCAGCAATCGGTTGGCGATGCGCGGGGTGCCGCGGGAGCGTCCAGCGACTTCCGCCGCACCCTCGGCAGTGATCGCAACATCGAGCAGCAGGGCACTGCGTTCGATGATGAGTTCGATGTCGGCGGCCTCGTAGAAGTCCATGTGACCGGTGAATCCGAAGCGGTCACGCAATGGCCCGGGCAGGAGCCCGGCTCGTGTGGTCGCCCCGACGAGGGTGAATGGGGCCAACTCCAGCGGGATGGCGGTCGCCCCCGGACCCTTGCCGACGACGACGTCGACGCGGAAGTCCTCCATAGCCAGATAGAGCATCTCCTCGGCCGGCCTCGCCATCCGGTGGATCTCGTCGAGGAAGAGCACCTCGCCCGGTTCCAGGCTGGTGAGAACAGCCGCCAAGTCGCCTGCATGCTGGATGGCTGGGCCGCTGGTGATCCTGATCGGTGCCCCGAGCTCCGTCGCGATGATCATTGCCAGCGTGGTCTTCCCAAGCCCCGGTGGACCGCTGAGCAGCACATGATCGGCCGGTCGACCCCTTCGGCGGGCCGCAGTGAGCACCAGGTCGAGTTGGGCCCGGACGCGTTCCTGCCCGATGAAGTCGGCGAGGCTCGTTGGCCGAAGAGCGCCCTCGACATCCCCCTCGCCGGCCTGGGTATCGGGACCAACAAGGCGATCCGCTGACCCGTCCGTCATACCCGATCCAGCCGTGACAGCGCCCGCCGCAGCAGGGATGGAATGTCCTCAGGATCCAGGGAGTCGGCCAGGATGTCAGCCGCGACCAGACTCACAGCCCGCTCAGCATCGCGGGCTTGCCAGCCGAGTCCGACGAGCCCCTCGAGCACTGCCGACTGCCATCCGGTGGGGGCCGCGTCCGGCGCCTGAGCGCCGACGGTCCTCGATGGGATAGCCGTGGCGGTCGGCATCTTGTCGCGCAGTTCGAGTGCGATCCGTTCGGCCCCCTTCTTCCCGATGCCCGGAACCCTTGTGAGGGTAGCGATGTCGGAGGCTCCTATCGCCCTGCGTAGTTGTTCGACCCCGAGGGATCCGACCGCAGCCACGGCCATCCGCGGGCCGATGCCGCTCACCGAGGTCAACTGGTCAAAAAGGTCGCGCTCGTCGTCGTCTGCAAACCCGTAGAGGGTCCAGGCATCCTCCCGGACCACCAGCGCGGTGGCGAGGCGACATTCCGCACCCTGGCGAAGGCTGCCCATCGCCCCAGGAGTACACGTGAGCCGATAGCCGACCCCGCCGACGTCGACAATCGCCGTCTCACCGCTGGTGGCCAGACAGGTTCCGCGAAGCGACGCGATCACGACCGGGCTCCCAGCGCTTCGGCGATCCGCCGGTTTCCGCTGCCCCGCCAGACATCGGTGATTGCGAGCGCCAGCGCATCGGCAGCATCTGGCGGCCCGGGGATGACGCTCTCCTTGAGGATCCGCGCGACCATCACCCCCACCTGTGCCTTGTCGGCTCTGCCCGAGCCGGTCACCGCGGCCTTCACCTCGGTCGGGGTGTACATCGACGCCGGGATGCCGTGTCTGTGGGCCACCAGCAGGCATATGCCCGCAGCCTGCGCGGTCCCCATGACCGAGCGAACATTGTGTTGGCTGAACACCCTCTCGATGGCCAACCGCTCGGGCCGGTGCTCCGCAACATGTCGGGATACCGCACGCTCGATGGCAGCGAGGCGGGAACCGAGTTCGTCGGAGGCCGGCGTTCGCAGGACTTCGACGCTGAGCATCGACAGAGTTCGGCCGGGGGCGCCGTCGACGACGCCGATGCCGCAACGCGTCAGGCCAGGGTCCACCCCTAGTACGCGCATGCCCGGCTCCCGTCAGGTGACAACCAACACAGGCTATCCCGGTGTCGGTCGCCTGCGGGGTTGCGCCGCGCGGCTCAGACCTTGGACGTCCTGCGCCGTGTCAGGGGCGTTCCGGTGGCAACCGGTTTGCCCACCACTGTTCGGAAGCCCATGCGCAGACAGCGGATGATCTCCTCCCGATCGTCCACGGCGGCGTCGTCGGTACTCACCCCGATGGACGCGACTCCGTCGTAGGTGAGCATGGTGACGTTGACCGCCGCACCGATCGTGGCGACGAGCGGGTACATCCGTCTGACGCGGGCGCCCGCCAACCACACCGGTACCGGCACCCCAGGAACATTGGAGGCGGTCAGGTCGCTGGCCTGGGCTACGGCCGAGATCAACTCGGGTGGGATGAGTCGGGAGAGCTCTGCAAGTTGGTCCGACATGGCCAGCGCGGGCTCCTTGCGCCATCGGGCCACCGTCCGACCGACCTCCTCCATGACTTCGATCGGGTTGCTCTGAGCCACCGGCAATTCAAATCGGGCGATCGTCACAGCGTTGTCCATGTTCGACTTGCCGGGGGTGCGCAGACTGATCGGCATGTTGACCCGCAGGCGCTCAACGGGTTTGCCCATTCTGCGGTGGTACTCCCCCAGCCCTTCGGCGATGGCTGCCAGGAACACGTCGTTGATCGTGGCCTCGTTGCGTTTGGCGTAGTTCTTGATGTCCTCGAGCTGCATGTCGAACGTGTCGAAGTGGTAGTTGATGCTGCGGTGGGTCATCAGCGGGGACAGCGGTCCCAATGGAATCTTCGTCAGGCGCAGAATCGAACCGGTGGTCTGCAGCACCCTGGTTGCCATCGCCCCCGGGTCTCGCATCGCGGCCAGCGCCGCAGGACCGAGACCTCGAACCACATCTCCCGCGGATTTGGCCACCCAGCCCAGGTTGTCCCGCACCATGACATCGACAAAACCCGACTGGTCGAGTTCCTCGGCTGTCGGTTCGGGCGGCATGGGTCCGAGATCCGCGCCTTCCGGGGTGAAGTCGAACAGCGCTGCGCCCAGCATCACCGCCCCCTGGCCGTCGGCGATGGCGTGATGCAGTTTCACCAGGACAGCAGCCTTGCCGTCAGCGAGGCCCTCCAGCAGAGTGACTCGCCAAAGGGGTCGGTCCCGGTCGAAGTCGGTCATGCTCTGGCGGCGGGCATCCTCCAGGATGTCGGCCCATCTGGAGCGCGCGGGCATCCTGAACCTACGCAGGTGGAAACTGAGGTCGAAGTCCGGATCCACCACCATCCGTGGCGCCTCATATCCCAGCGGCCCTTCGACAACTTTCTGGCGCAGCACGACCGCTGTGCGACTCGCGCGGTCGAATCGTTCGACCAAGGTGTCCCAGTCAGGTGCCGAGTCGAGCAGCAGCAGACCGATGATGGTCGAACGCATCACGGGGT
>CAYMPK010000247.1:0-3660 GCA_964392145.1 uncultured Actinomycetes bacterium
AGAGGCAAGGGCCCACCGGATCATCGGGAGCTGGAGCGGGACCCGCAGCCAGGCCGCCGCCAGCAACGGCGGGCGCCGCGGACTGCGTTGGGTCTCGCGGACGGCCATCCAGATGTTGCCCACCCAGATCCCAGCGAGTAGCGCTGCCGAAAGTCGCGGCGCCCAGGGCGACCGTGTCACGAGGCCCCCAGCGCACACGAGCTCGGCGGCACCGGAGCCATAGGTCCATAGTCGAGGCGAGCCGAGCATAGGTGGGATCAGCGGGTAGAAAACCTGCGGCTTAACCAGGTGGACGACGCCGCTGACGCCGAAGGCCCCGATGAGGACCCGGGTCGGAACCGGCAACGCTGGAGTCTCTGCGGACGCATTCATGGACGCTCCCGAGTGGTCGAACTCTCGTGGCCGACCCTAGTGCATCGTGCCGCGCACCGACACCGCTGAATTCCTGGCCCACGCCCGGGCCGTACGAGCACCTCCTGGGAAGGCGAAGCGTCCGATGCCGACTCGCTCAGCCGAGGTGCGGGTTCACGACCGGGAACTCAGTGCGACTTCGGGAGCACCGTCGACAGCCAGTCGTACATTCGCTGATGTACCAACGACCGCGCCATCGGCTCGCAGTGCATGTCGGCGCCCTCGGCCGCCGTGAACCTCTGCAGCACTGCGACATCGCCGACCAGGTCTGCGAGTTGCGCTGGCTGTCCTGGCCAGAACTGTTCACCTTCCGGATCGGCGATCATCACCGGTGTCGTGATCTGGTGGGCCACATCGGCGACCGTGTAGGCGCGCATTACTGAGCACACGTCGAACGGTGTCGGCTGCTGATAAGGGCGCGCCCGGAAATGCCACGTGCCGCTGAGTCCCGGAGTCTGCAGAACTCCCGCCATCGCGGCGTTGAAGTCCTCCTTGTCGCCCGAATCGAGCATCTGCAGCAGCTCGGGCGGAAAGTGGCTCAACCAGGAGGTGGACACATCCACTACTCCCGGGTCCAGGAAGGCCGCGGCGAACCTCTTCTCGAAGGCGAGCGCGCGGGCACCCCAGAAACCACCCTGGCTACCACCCCAAAGCACCATCGCATCGGTATCCACATCGGAGCGTTGTGACAGGAAGTCGACCACCGGCGTGATGACGGCCTCCCAGTCTGGACGGAACGGCACCCCCCGCTCGAAGAGCATCGACTGCTGACCCGGACCGTCGAAGATGAGCGCGTTGAAGCCGCGTCGATGGGCCGCCAGCATTTCCTGCCATACCCAGGTCAACGCGCCGTCGCTGCCGTTGATGAGGACGAGGGTTGGCCGCTTCGACCCGTCGACGCCGAGGAAGTATCCCGGGAGGGTGCCGCCTTCGTAAGGGATGTCGACCCTCTCAAGTGGCGGGTCGTTGAGGTCCGCGAAGGCGTTCCAGCAGCGGCGATGGTCTGTGAACGCCTGTTGCGGAACCGAATCATCCGCCTGCGACTGCACACTTTCGAGTTTCGCCGCGTAGTACGTGGCGGCCCTGAGGTAGGCGTCCCGAGCGCTGCGCTGGTCGCCGGATGCTCGGGAGGTTTCCGCGATTCCCTCTACCCGCTCCGCCAACGAACCGAAGGCGGCAGCGGACGACTCATCGTCCCCGTCGGGCGCCTCCTGCACCGCGACCAGGATCTCGCCGACGTCGCCCAACCCCGCCCACACCCCGCCCAGCGCCACCTGGATTCCGTAGTTGGCGTCAGGGTCCTGGTAGAAATCGAAGCCCATCGGCAAGACCCCTCTCGTGTGGGACGGCGTCACCCGTCGTCCCACGAAAGGTAACAGCGCGCGAAGGCAGGATGCACCCGCGCGCTCGGCAGGCGCCTGCTGCCGAGCCACCGTCGGGCCGCTTGGTGTCACCGGTTCACGGGGATCGCCGATCGGATCGCAAGACCATCGTCCCGCCTTGACCCCGGGGTTGCGGGCCGACAGGGTATTGGCATTGCTGTGGCGTCAACACGGAGGTTTCCATGTCAGGTATGTACCGGGAGCTCTACGCCAGGAGCCTTGCCGATCCTGAGGAATTCTGGCTGGAGACCGCGGAGGCGATCGACTGGGTTCAGCCACCGCGCGCAGCATTGGATCGATCCGATGCACCGTTCTACCGATGGTTTCCCGATGGCCGACTGAACACGAGCTACAACGCTCTCGACCGCCACATCGACGCAGGCAGAGGCAACCAACCGGCATTGATCTACGACAGCCCGGTGACGTCCACCCAGCGCAGTTACAGCTACCTGGAGTTGCGCGACCAGGTGGCCCTGTTCGCCGGCGTCCTGCGATCGCTGGGAGTCGGACACGGCGACCGCGTTGTGGTGTATATGCCGATGGTCCCGGAAGCCGTCATCGCCATGCTCGCCTGTGCTCGCCTCGGAGCGATCCATTCGGTGGTGTTCGGCGGCTTCGCCCCGGCGGAGTTGGCTGCGCGAATCGACGACGCCCAACCGGTGGCAGTGGTAACCGCCTCCTGCGGCATAGAGGGATCGAAGATCCTGCCGTACCTGCCTCTGCTGGAGGAGGCGCTGCGACTGAGCGAACATGAAGTCGCCGCGAAGGTCGTGCTCCAGCGGCCCGAACTGGTCGCGCAGCTCCGGCCCGGCGACCTCGATTGGCACGAGGCCATGGCAGATGCCGAACCAGCCGAGAGCGTCCCTGTCGCAGCGTCGGATCCGCTGTACATCCTCTACACGTCGGGAACCACCGGACGACCCAAAGGTGTGGTGCGCGACAACGGCGGACACGCGGTGGCGTTGCGCTGGTCGATCTCGGCGGTGTTCGGGATCGGTCCCGGGGATGTCTTCTGGGCGGCCAGCGACGTCGGGTGGGTCGTCGGGCACTCCTACATCGTTTACGCCCCGCTGCTCGCCGGGGCCACCACGGTCCTCTACGAGGGGAAGCCGGTGGGCACCCCTGACGCCGGCGCCTTCGGGAGAGTCATCGCCGAACACCGCGTCAACGCGCTGTTCACCGCCCCGACCGCTATTCGCGCCATCCGCAAGGAGGATCCCGAGGGGCAGTTGCTCACTAGCCACGACCTGTCGTCCCTGCAGGCCCTGTACCTCGCAGGTGAGCGACTCGACCCCGACACCTACGAGTGGTCCGGGCGGCTGCTGGGCATTCCGGTGATCGACAACTGGTGGCAGACCGAGACCGGCTGGCCGATCGCAGCAGACCCGCGCGGGATCGAATTGTTGCCGCTGCGATCCGGGTCGCCCACTGTGGCGATGCCCGGCTACGCCGTGGTGATCCTCGACGGGGACGGCGAACCGGTGGCGCCGGGAACGGAGGGGAACATCGTTCTCAAACTCCCGCTGCCGCCGGGAACGTTGACCACGCTGTGGGGCGATGACAAACGCTACTTCGACGGCTACCTCGCCGCTTTCCCCGGCTACTACACGACCGGCGATGGCGGCTACGTGGAGGACGACGGCTACCTCTACGTGATGGGCCGCACCGACGACGTCATCAACGTCGCCGGACACCGACTGTCCACCGGCTCCATGGAGGCCGTGGTCTCCGCACACCCGGCCGTTGCTGAATGCGCAGTCATCGGAGTCCATGACGCCCTGAAGGGTCAGATCCCGAGCGCGTTCATCGTTCTGAAAGCAGGGGCGACCACCGATCATGACCAGGTGGCCGCCGAGATCGTCGCATC
>CAYMPK010000248.1:0-3632 GCA_964392145.1 uncultured Actinomycetes bacterium
ACGAAAACTAGACCCCTGCAGGACCGCGCGACAACCCCTCAACGTGGACATTCTCACGTGCCCTGTGGACAGGCCTGGGGACAGGTTGGGGACACAATCGGGGGTGCCTGGGGAGAACTCTGGGGACGACTTGTGGACAGCCCTTCGCCTGTTTGCTGCGTCTGCGTCCTGACCTGCGCAGACGACTTCCACAGCCTGTTGACAGAAAAAAACCGCCGCCTGTGTTGGGCGTGTCGGCAGCGCGAAGTCGAGCGCCGGGTCTGCGGTTCGAATCGTCGCTGCGGAGGGCCGGGATCACGCCGCTGGACTGGCTACGGATTGCTGAGCGTGTTCGTAGCCGCGAAGGAACTCGGCTGCGAGTTCGGTCATCGGGTAACCAGCGACGAGGGCTGCGAACTCAGGCCCGTGATCGGTGTGGGACAAGTGGGCCAGTTCGTGCACCACAATGCTGTCCAGCACGTGGTCAGGCATGCCCTGCAACATCGTGGACAGTCTGATGATGCCGGTGGCGGCGTTGCAGGAGCCGTAACGGCGGCGCTGACGGGTGCTCCACCGAACTGCGTACGGTCGGGGGACCCCCGGTAGGTAGCGCCGGCGCAGTACCTCCGCCCGTTCCGCCAGCGCCTTGTCGGAGCGTGGCGTTCGCCGTCGGCTGCGTTCGATCTGGGCGAGGACACCGTCGACGTGCGCCAGGATGGTCGCCGGCGTCATCCGGTCGGGGACAACCACGATGGTTCGCCCCCGCTCGCGGTAGTAGGAGACGGAAGCGCAGCGGCGGGACGAGCGCCGAACCTCGACGCCTTCTGGAAGCCCGGCCACCTTGACCTCTCGTATCGACATATCAGCAACGCTAGGTCGCGTCTCGGTGCCGCGGAAGGCCCCAGCGCAACATGTGGACAAGCCGTCGCCAAGGTCGGCGGTCTGCCTTTGCCCTCGTCCGGGGCTTGCTAGAGGCCTGCGGGAGTTCCAGAAACCATCGGGTCAGCCGCGGGACGGTCCCGGCTTTCCTTCGGGGTCGTCCCCGTCGCGTTTCGCCCGGTCGGCGATGTCCTCAGCCTCGGCGTCGACGATCTCCTCGGCTTCCTCCAGCACCTCTGCGTCGTCCTCGGCCTGCTGCTCGGCGGCCTCCTCCTCAATCTCCTCAGCTTCTCGCACGACATCCTTCTCGTCCGCCTCCTCGGCCCGCTGGGCGGCGTCGGCTTCGGCGGCAGCCTCGGCTTCGGCGGCAGCCTCAGCGTTCGCGGCGGCCTCGGCGAGGGGGCCGGCACCGGAAGCCATCGCTGCCAGTTCCACCTCGAAGGAGCTGGCCTCATCGGGGTTGCTGCTCATCACGAATGCTTCCGGCATCTCCAGGTCGTCGCTGGTGGGAAGCAGATCCGGGTGCGCCCAGACTGCGTCGCGTCCGTCCTGACCTCGGGCCTCGGTGAGCGCCGCCCACAGCGCGGCCGACTCCCGTAGACGCCGCGGCCGCAGTTCCAGTCCGACCAGGGTGGCGAAAGTCTTCTCGGCCGGTCCGCCCGCTGCCCTGCGTCGGCGCAGGGCTTCCTGCAGTCGGGACAGGGTCGGCAACCGGTCACCGGCAGCCTGCACAACCACGGCATCGACCCAACCTTCGACCAACGCCAGCAGCGTTTCGAGGCGGTCCAGCGCCGCCCGCTGCTCGGCAGTGTCCTCGGGCACCAGGATCCCCGACGACAGCACCTCCTGGAGCTTGTCCGGGTTGGTGATGTCCAGATCCTGGGTGGCCGACGTGATGCGGTCCATATCCACGTTGATGCCCCGGGCGTACTCCTCGACGGCCGACTCCAGCCGCGCGCGCAGCCAGGGCACGTGGGCGAAGAGTCGTTGATGGGCGGCCTCCCGCAAGGCTAGGTAGAGCATGGTGTCGCGGGTGGGGACGTCAAGGCCGTCACCGAACGTGCGCGCGTTCGCGGGTAGCAGGGCGGGTCGGCCGTCGCTGGTCAGCGGGACGCCGACGTCGCCGGCGGACACCACCTCGGAGGACAGCGCGGCCAGCGCCTGGGCCACCTGGGCGCTGAACATTCCGGCGCTCATCTGCTTCGCCATGCCCATCAGCGGCCCCAGCATCGAGGCGAGTTCAGGTGGGAGTCCCGCTGGTAGTGACTCCGGGCCGGCGCCTTCGGCGGGGATGATCGAGACCATGGTGTCCTGCACCTTGGCGGCAACCGGGTCGATGATCCGCTGCCACGCAGGCTTGGTGGCCTCCAGCCATTCGCTGCGGCTCCAGGCGGCAGGACGTCCGCCGGCCGCCGGGAACTGGGTGGACGCGTCCAGCCACACCTCGGCGAGGTCCACGGCCGTCTCGGTCGCCGAACGTTCGCCGTCGGTGACGCTGGGGTCGCCGTCGGAGACCATCTGGGTGCGCGCGGTGTTCATCACCATGTCCCAGTTGACCGGGCCGTCGCTCTCGCCGCCGCTGCTCTGCATCATGGCGCCGAGTTGCTGAAGCATGGCGCCGAGCTGGTTGACGTCGAAGCCGCCAGCCTTCTCCGGATCGTTGTCGCCCGGGGTGAATCCGAACGGCATGTTGCTGCTCATTGGCGCTGCTCTCCTTTGTGGGTGCTGGCACGGTGCTGTGCCGTAGAACACCGCTGATCCGGTGAGGATTCCGTCATCACAACGGTAGTCGTCGATCCCGGCCTCGCCCAATCCCACGAGTACGCCCACCGCGAACCGAGACCCGCGGTCCCTGACTACCGAAGGCGCCGCCCGCCCGACGTAGGCTGATCGGCGATGAGCGCGCTGGTCTGGTGGTTGATCCCACTGCTGAGCACTGTGGTGGCAGTCTTCTGGACTGCCATGCTTGCCCGTCGCGAGCGTGCCCGAAGCAGTGAGGATTGGCGGGCGGCCCGGCTGGTCGAGATCGGCGGCGTCCGCAGGGACCGCGATGAGGGATCCTCTTGACCGACGATCCGCGTCCGGCTGCGTCGAAACCGGTCGAGGATTCGCCCGCGACGCCCTCGGAGCCGGCGCCGTCGACTGAGTCGACGCAGCCTCCGAAGCCGTCCCCGCGACAAGTCGCCGCCCGACGACGCTACCGGCGCAGCCTGATCGTCTGCGGCGCGTTGGCGCTGGTGTTGCTGGTCGCCGCTGCCGTTTTGCCGGTGCCGTACGTGATCGTGTCGCCGGGACCGGTGTTCAACACGATCGGCGAGTACGACGGCAAGCCGGTGATCAAGATCAGCGGCACGACGACGTATCCGACCACCGGTGAGTTGAACATGACCACCGTGCGTGAGCGTGGCGGGCCGTACGGACCGCTGACCGCGATCGAGGCGGCCGTGGCGTACTTCAACTCCGATGTGGTGGTGCTGCCGAAGGATCTGCTGTTCCCACCGGGGCAGTCCGACGCCGATACGAAGCGTGCGAGCACCGCGGACTTCTCGTTCTCACAGTCCAAGGCGGTCGCCGCGGCCATGAAGCATCTGAATATCCCGGTGGTGACCTCGCCGGCGGTGTCGTCGGTGAACACCGGGGGTCCGTCCGACGGCAAGCTCCAGCCGGGAGACGTCATCACGACCGTCGACGGCACCCCCGTCACCACGCGCGAGCAACTGGTCACCACAGTGCGCGCCACCAAACCGGGCACCACCCTCAAGCTGGGGGTCAAG
>CAYMPK010000249.1:0-3630 GCA_964392145.1 uncultured Actinomycetes bacterium
AACTGCCGCTCTCGTCGATGGCGTTCGAACGCCGCGTAACCGCCGCCTGGACATTGGCCAGCGGATTGGCCGGGGAGATGTTTCCGTCGTTGTGATACGACTGGTGAACGCCATCAAGATCTGTTCCGGCCGCGTCGCCCGTGGGAGACCAACGAGCGCCGTACCCGCTGGCAAAGAGTTCGCCGTCGAGCAGATCACCCCACTGCATGAGCTGGAACACACCGAAGGTGGGTACAACGCCCAGCTCCGACATGCGCTTCAACTGATCGGGACGGGCAGCACCGACGTGCTCAAGCCGCCAACGATGATCCGTGCCGATGAGGTCGAACCTTCGCAGTGCTCTCTCATACGCATCGAGGACCAAGTCGATGGTGAGATCACCATTGGCGTGACAGGCGATCTGCCAGCCTTCGCCGCCGTGCAACGCAAGCATCTCATCGAGTTCGTCGCTGCTGTAGTTCAATGCCTTCGCACCAGGGTGCAGATCGGTGATTCCGGCTCGTCGGACCGCCTCCGTGTCCAAGTAAGGAAACGAGGTGGCGATAGTTCCAAGCCAGGCGCTGCCGTCCGCCCAGAACTTCAAACCGCCCTTGTTCAGCAGTTCCCGGGGAGCCGACGAGTGCAGGGGAGTTGAGCACTCCGGGTCGGCGGTCGTGTGATACATGCTCATACGCATCGGGATATGGGGCAATGAGCACAGCGCCTCGTAGGGAGCCAGGAACGAGCTCTCGTAACTCATGTCGCTCACCGTGGTGATGCCCACCTTCGACATCCCCGCCAGGTAACTTGCCGTCTGGGCGAGCGCGTTGCCCCCAAGCGCGGCCATCACGGGTGCGATGAGCTCCAAGACTGCCGGCACCTCGTTCGCGGTGCCGTCCAGTGTGCCGTCGGGAAGTCTGCCGTAGCTGCCGCCAACAGGATCATCCGGCACATTCATGACCCACCCCAACTCCGACATCGTGGCGGTCGTGACGGCCGCCTTGTGCTGGCTGAGCGCGACGATCGTGGCGAGACGATCACCGAAGAGTTCATCCATCTCCCTCGCCGTCGGGAAAGTACATCCGTGCAACAACTGGTCCAACCCGAACAGGACGATGCCTTTTCCCTCGGGGACCTCCTGCACTGCTTGCCTGGAAAGGGCTTTTACGCCCTCCCATGTGGACACCAGCCAGGGCGCGACGTAGTACGCAGGGGGCTCCGTGGACATTCCCGAAAGAATCGGATGACTGTGCGGTTCCACGAATCCGGGCATCAATACCGAACCGGCCAGGTCCACAAGGTTGGCGGTTGGCAGCGCCTGCTGGCATTCCTGGAGGGTGCCGACCGCCGCGATCCGCCCGTCAATCACCGCCACGGCCTGAGCGCGAGGCCGATGCGGGTCCATGGTCACGATCGTGTCCGCGGTGAAGATCAGGTTGGTACCGGTCATCAGGGTCCTCCGGGCCCGGCGACGGGAGCCGCCCAATGGCAACGACTTGAGTCTGCCATGGTCTCGTGGATCGTAACCTCCTGGCCGATGACGTCCGACCGCCTCGGGACTCGATGATGTCGGCATACCCCCGAGTCCGTCGTGCCGGTAAGCCCGGCGCGACATCAGGGTCGTGCGGACACCCGAATCCCCGAGTCTTCACCGCGCTACTGTCGAACCATGCAGGCCAAGCCGGAGAAGAGACGCCTTCTTGTCGTCCACCACACGGTGTCCCCCGCACTGGAGTCCATGCTCTCTGCAGTCGTCTCCGGAGCACGCGACCCTGCCCTCTCGGAGGTCGAGGTCGTCGTGCGGCCGGCTTTGAGCGCCTCGGTCTCTGATGTCCTGACAGCAAGTGCTTTCGTGGTGGGGACCCCGGCCAACATCGGCTACATGTCCGGAGCACTTAAGCACTTCTTCGACACGATCTACTACCCCACCCGGGCGGCCATCGCTGGCCTGCGTTTCGGACTGTACGTACACGGAAATGAAGACACCGTCGGCGCCACACGGTCCGTTCACACGATCGCGACCGGACTCGGCTGGTCGTCCGCCCACCAGGATGTCGTGGTGCGCGGCGTTCCGACCAGATCCGACCTGGAGGAATGTGAAAGCCTGGGTGCCACTCTCGCAGCGGGACTCTTGCCGTGACCGAGATCGACCCGGCTGCAGGCATCGCCGTTCTTCGGGCGGAGCAGCGCAGCCTGCGCGTGTACATGTACACGATGCTCTGCCTGGCCGGTCTCGGATTCGCGGTCTACGCAGTCACTCGGGTGTCGGCCACCCAACTGGATGGAGTCATCTCGCTGATCAATGCCGCGGCAGCTTTCATCGCCGCGCGCCTGGCAGCGACATCGACACAGTCCCCTACATCAGAGAGCCCTTATGGGCGCCTCGCGCTTGAGAACCTCTACGGGTTGTTCCGCTCCCTCATGATTCTCGGCGTGGTTCTGGTGGGGGTCGTGACCAACGCCTTCAAGATCGCCGACTACTTCGTGACCGGAAAGGGTTCTGAACCCGAATTCGGACTCGCCGCGATCTACACGGCCGTGGTGGCGCTGATCTGCTTTGGTCTGATGTGGAACCATCTGCGCAACAACCGTTCCGTCGGTGGCGGCTCCGCGCTGTTGCGGGTCGAAGCCACAGCCGCCCGGATGGAGGGTTTCATCAGCGCGGGTATCTGCGCTTCCCTCGTACTGGTGGCGGTTCTGCCCGAGGGCACTTTCATCACTTCGAGCAGCTTCAACATCAAGGACATCGCGGACAGCATCATCGTGCTGATCCTGTGCGCGATACTCGTCTGGGATCCCATCCGACAGATCCGACTGGAGTTCGGTCGACTCTCAGGGAAGCGTGTCGACGCCGAACTCGATTCGGCCCTGCGAGCGGCCATCGCGACCGTTTCCGACGAACACCATCATGAGGTAGCCCATGACCTGAAATTGGTCGACGCCTTTGCGATCAGCCGCGGCAAGAGCACCGAGGTCGACCTACGGGTGTCGTACACCGGAACGATGACCGTGGCCGAACAGGACGAACTCAGGGCGCACACCGACCAGGAGTTGCGCCGTCTTCTCGGGCCAATCCGATTGACGCTGGTGTTCAGTAGCCGGCCCATCCACGACCCGCCGAAGATTGCGGACGCGCCTTCCTGAACGCCGGTTCGGCGAGATCCCTGCGACGTGCGTGGAAATCTGCGCCGAGGTGGACATCTCTGGTGTGATGTCCACATGAAGCGGGCTGAGAGGAATCTCATTCTCAACGTCGTCGCGCTGGTCGCGGCGGTGATGCTGCCCTCAGTTGTACTGTCAGCCGTTGATTGGAAGGACGTCGCCGGGATTGCATCACTTGCTGCGGTGACCTGTTTCATTGCCGGCACGCTGGCGGACTGGCGAGTAGCACTCTGGCTCGCTGTGCCCCTGGCTGTCGCTTCGGCGCTGGGCTTCGCATGGGCCCACAATCCATGGCTGGCCGCGATCCTGATGGCCATCATCGCGGGAGCTCGCGGGGTGGCAACGAAATGGGGGCTCAGCGGGGCACTGACCACAGCCCCGATCAGTGTCGCCTTCCTCATCGCCCAGCCGCCTGAACCGAGTTCCCGCCTGCCCGACGTGATCTTCGTCGGTCTTGTGGTGCTGGCCGCGGGGCTCTACGCAACACTG
>CAYMPK010000250.1:0-3587 GCA_964392145.1 uncultured Actinomycetes bacterium
GTACTCTCGGGGCTCTCCCTTGATGACCCTCGTCTCGATTGATTCGATCAATGCCGCCCCGTGATGGGGGTAAACGACGGTGTCACCGACGGAGAAAGTCATGTGTAAATGCCCCTTTCGTTAGCGTTGAGTCTATCACGGTGAATGAGGCTTGAATTCGCGGCTCTTGTCTGGTTAGGTGCGCACCCTCACCGCCCGCTCGCGGTTTTCAGATTCCGGGCGCATACTCATGACCATGCCCGTCTCGGAGCCCCCGGAGCGCCCGCTCGGCGACATCTCGGTACCCGACGACGCGCGCGCACTTGAGGGTGATCGCTGGGCGTACTACGACGAGCTCAACCAACGGGGGGACCTGCCCCACGCGCCAGGGGGACCCGACTCCCATGACGAGCCCGGACGCTGGCGAGACGGCTCCCCTTGGCTCGGCCAACACGGCAGCCGCACTATGCCGCTGCTGTTCTGCGTGACCGGCATCGCTTTGATGCTGGGGGTGCTGCTGCTGGCTCTGGTGCCGCGGAACGACGCCCCCACGCAGACCGTTGCGCTGGCCTCCTCCACCGCCGCGGTCGGTTCGGTCGGCGGACTGCTGCCACAAGCGAGGGTGACTCTGAACGATCAGCCGCGATCTCTTCGCGACCTGCGCCCCGCCGTGATCGCGGTTATCGGCAACAGTGGCTGCGCCAACTGCACGGACGCCGTCGCCACGGCCGCGTCGACCAGTGAAGCCAACGGAGTCAGGTTCATGCTCTCCACCGAGGAACCGGCCGGCACCAAACTGCGGACCTTCCGGCTAGCGGCCGGGGTCATGGCGCCCGCCCTGGTGGTGCCACCTGGGGTCTGGGACGACTTCGAACCGGCGGGGCTCACCCTCATCACCGTGAACCCCGACGGAACGGTCTCGGCTGTGGTGCGAAACGCCCAAATGCAGGCCGGACTGGCGACAAGCCTGCAACAGGCCCTCAACACTGCGGGCTGACCCGCTAGGCTCTTCCGCGGCGCACCGTTTGAACATGCGATCCCAGGGAGGGTCCCCTTGCAACGTCGACGTATTGCGGCCGCTGTGCTCGTCCTCGCGGCCGTGCCCGCCCTGGGCGGCTGCTGGAACGGATACAACGCGCTCACCACGACGCAGCCCGATTCGGGCAACGCCTCGACGGCGAACGTAGGTGACGTGTCGTTGCGAGGTCTCACCTGGGTGCGCGACCTCTCCAACCCCAAGAACCTGACCCTGTCCGGTTCCTTCGTGCTCGCCCCGGGCGAACCCGATGAACTGACCAGCGTGTCCACCGACCCCTCCAACTACGTCATCGGCATCACCGACGGCAGGATCCCGCTCATTCCGGGCACCGAGAACCGGGTCGGCTACAACAGCGACAAGTACGTGAACCTCTACGGCTCTGCCACCGACACCAAAACGGCGCAGTCGGTGTTCATCACGACCAGTTTCCAGTTCAAGCGATCGGGGCTGGTGACCGTGCCGGTCATGGTCGTACCGAACACCGGACCCTACAAGGGCATCACTCCGAACCCTCCGGACCTCTTCCAACGGCCGACTGAGGACAAGGGGCCGACGGCATCCCCGTCGGCGAGCGCCCCTGCCGCGGCCTCGCCCGCCGCAGCGAACCCGAGCGCCCCTGCTCCAGCCCCGTCCTGAGCCCGGCTTGGGGCTACGCGACGAACTTGTAGCCGAGACCGCGAACGGTCAGCAGGTGCTTTGGGCGGGCCGGATGGACCTCGATCTTGCTGCGCAACCGCTTGATGTGCACATCTAGAGTCTTGGTGTCGCCGACGTAGTCCGACCCCCAGACGCGGTCGATGAGTTGCGCTCTGGTGAGGACCCGGCCCTCGTGTCGGACCAGTATCTCCAGCAGGTGGAATTCCTTCAGCGGCATTCGGACGTCCTCACCTCGCACCGACACGACGTGCCTGTCGATGTCCAGGCGCACGGGGCCCGCCTCCACGATCTGCAGTTCCTCTTCTTCCGGCTCCTCGCCGCTTCGACGCCGCAGCACCGCCCGGATGCGGGCGACAAGCTCACGACTGGAGAAAGGCTTGGTCACGTAGTCGTCCGCTCCGAGTTCGAGACCCACCACCTTGTCGACCTCGGTGTCCTTGGCGGTCACCATGATGATGGGCACCGCGGAACGAGTCCGGATTGCCCGGCAGACGTCGGTGCCCGACATCCCGGGCAACATGACGTCGAGCAGAACGACGTCCGCCCCGTCATTGCGGAACGCATCGAGTCCGGCGTCCCCCGTGGCCGCGACCACCACCTCGAAACCCTCTTTTCGGAGCATGAACGCAAGCGGGTCGGCGAACGACTCTTCATCTTCGACTACCAGTACGCGACTCACGAGTTCGCTGCCCCCTCCGGCGACACGGCGACGTCAGCATCGGGGTCACGCTCCCGTCGGTACTGCGGCAGCCGCAGGGTGAAGGTGCTGCCCTCCCCGGGCACAGACCAGACAGCGATATCCCCGCCATGGTTGAGACAGATGTGCTTCACGATGGCCAACCCCAATCCGGTTCCGCCAGTCTCCCTGGATCGAGCCGGATCAACCCGGTAGAAGCGCTCGAAGATCCGATCGAGTTCCTCGGTGGGGATACCCACGCCCTGGTCGGAAACGGAAATGTTCACGATCCCGCCGCGCTCAGACACCCCGACGGCGACCCTGGTTCGCTTCGGGCTGTAGGAGATGGCATTCGCGATGAGGTTGCGCACGGCGGTGACCAGTTGGGACTCCACCCCGAAGACTGAGAGGTTCGCCTCTCCGCCCGCCACCACCTCGATCTCCTCCTGCAGCGCGGCCACCCGCACCGCGTCCATCGCCTCAGCCACCACCGCGTCGACCAGAACCGGCGCAGCATTGGCCAGGGGCTGGTCGCCCTGCAGCCGAGACAGATCGATCAGATCGCCGACCAGGTTGCTGAGGCGGCCGCATTCGGTCTGCATCCGACTCGCGAAGTGGGTCACCGACTCTGGGTCATCGGCCGCAGACATGACTGCCTCGGACAGCAACGAGAGACTCCCCACCGGGGTCTTGAGTTCGTGGCTGACGTTCGCCACGAAGTCACGCCTGACGGCGTCGATCCGCCGGGAACCGCTCAGATCCTCCACCATCACCAGGATCGTGCCGTTGCCGATGTCTGCCACCCGAGCCCGTACTTCGAGCGACCCTTGGGCAAGCGGCAACTGCCTGATGACCACGTCGTGTTCGCGTGCGATCCCGTCACGTGCGACCTCACCGACCACGGCGTCCAGTTCGGGGCTAGCCAGTCGATCGAACACGACAAGACCCATGCTCACCGCCACCGCCGAAGCCCGCAGCACCGCGCCGCTGCTCGCGTCGACCAGGGCAGAGGCTCCTGGGAGCACGGCAAGGATCCGGGTCACCGAGTCGGGGCCACTGGCGGAGTCCGCCTTGACCTCGCGTCCCCGTGCCCGGTGCTGCTGCCAGGCGATGAGCGCGGCGGCCCCGGCCAGGATGCCGAAGATGCCGACCACGAACATCGCCACGACCGAGAGGTCCACGCGGTCAAGGATAGGCCCCCCGACGCTGGCCGCACTAGCCGCACACAGCAGCAAG
>CAYMPK010000251.1:0-3580 GCA_964392145.1 uncultured Actinomycetes bacterium
TGGCTCGTCGGAATCGTGCTGATGGGCCTCGTGCTGGGCTCGGTTGTCAGCAATGTGGCGGGCCTGCTCGACTCCCCGCAGATGTCGAAGTACGTGATGGCGCTCGGCGGCGAGCAGGCCCTCGCGGCGGCGTTCCTGGCTGCCGAAGTGGCGATCCTCAGCTTGGTGGTGGCCGCCTACGCCGTTGCTTCCAGTTCTCGCTTGCGATCCGAGGAGGTCAACGGGCATGTCGAACTGCTTCTCTCGACGGCCACCTCCAGACTGCAGTGGGCGTGGAGCCATCTGGTGATGGCGCTTGTCGGGACCTTCGTACTGGCCCTCGCCGCGGGTGCTGCGATCGGGCTGACGCACGGAATCGCGACCGATGATGTGGTCGGGCAGGTAGCGCGGGTGACGGGTGCAGCGGCGGCTCAGATCCCCGCGATCTGGGTGATGGTCGGAATTGTCATGGCCATCTTCGGCCTACTGCCTCGGTGGGTAGTCGGGGCCTGGGGCCTGCTGGTGGCCTTCATAGCGCTGGGGGAGTTCGGCGTCCTATGGCAACTTCCCGACTGGGTCCTGAAACTCTCGCCGTTCGCCCACAGCCCCAAGCTGCCCGGCGTTGACGTGTCGGTCGCCCAGTTGGCGCTGCTGCTCGGTGTCGGGCTGGTCTTGTTGGTGGTCGGCGCGGTGAGTTGGCGGGCTCGGGACGTTCAGGGTTGACCCAGTCGCTGCACCACCTCCGACCAGGCAGTCACCGAAGTTGTCCCGACTGGCGGTGTCGGGCGGTCCCGCCCTCGAAGGCTCACGGCCTCCTCCCGCCTTCAGTAGGGTTCCCCCATGAACTGGCTGGTGGGGCTGGCGGGGCTGTGGCTGTGGTTCGGGGCCTGCTCCTCGGTGCTGCGAACGCTGGTGGTGCCGCGGGGTAGTTCGGGGCTGGTGTCCTGGAAGAACCGCCGACTGCTGGGAGTCTTCCGGCTCGTCGCCCATCGGAGCAGCAACTACTACACCCGAGATCGCATACTCCTGTGGGTTTCCTCCATCAGCCTCGTGACGTCGTTGCTGATGTGGTTGGCGATGTTCTTCGTGGCCTACGCCTGCATGTTGTTCGCCACGTCCAACCTCGGCGTTGCCGCAGCCTTTCGGGAGGCCGGTTCGAGCCTGTTCACCTTGGGATTCGCCAGCGATGACAGGTACACCCTGACCTTCATCGATTTCGCTGCCGCAGCCACCGGGCCGATCGTCATCGGCTTGCTGATCGGCTACTTGCCGACCATGTATGCGGCCTATCAGCGGCGTGAGGGCGAGGTCGGGTTGTTACACGCACGTGCAGGTGAACCCAATTGGGCCCCGGAGTTGCTGGCCCGCCACGCGATGGTGTCCAACACGTCCAAGTTGGACGATTTGTGGCCGGCGTGGGAGGAATGGGCGGCCCAGGTGGGTGAGAGTCACGCGAATTTTCCCATCCTCATCCACATGCGTTCGGCCAGGCCGTTGCACAGTTGGCTGGTGTCGCTGCTGTGCGTGATGGATGCGGCCGCCATGAGGTTGGCGCTGAACCCGAGCCTGCCGCAGGGCAACATGCGGCTGGCCATCAGGCAGGGCGTGGTCTGCCTTCGCGACCTCGCCGATGTCGAAGGCATTCCGTACGATCCCGACCCCTCGCCGGAGACACCCTCGGCGGTGTCATTGGATGACTTCCTGCGGGAATGTTCGATGCTGCAAGCCGTTGGCTACGAGATCGAGAGGGAACAGGTCGAGGCCTATCAGCATTTCCGCGGCTGGCGGGCCAACTATGAATCCATCGCCTACGAACTCGCTGCCCGCATCGACGCTGTTCCCGCGCCATGGAGTGGTCCCCGACGACCTCCGCTACCGGAAATCTCGCCGGGTCGACCGGCGAACCGTCGACCGGGAGAAGCAGCTGAGACCCCGGCCGACCCGGAGCCGGGGGAAACCGACGATCCCGGCACGCGTGAGCACTGGCCGAAGTAGCCCCTGTGGGGCCGTCTGTGTCCGCTCCGCTGGTACTTCAGGGGCCTAGGAGGACGTGGCCTCATTCGTGATTGCGCGGGCGCCGTGTCCCAACGACAACACATAAGCAGCGGCGACCGGAACGCGTTCGGGAAGCGTCACCGTGAGGTCCCCGTCGGAGACATCCCAGGCGATTGCCTCGTCGACCCCGAGCAGGCGCACCCCCGAGATTCCCGACCCGTCGACGCCCCGGAGACCGAAGGTCCTGCTACCGGGCAGATCCAGCAGGATCGCGTAGACCTCGTCGCCTCTGCGGGTGAACCTCACTTCGGTACCCTCCGTCGTCGCGGTCGCCGCGACTTCCCAGGGTCGGGATCCGTAGATGGCCTCCCCGTTGACCGCCAGCCAGGAGCCGAGTCCGCGTAGGGGCGCGGCCTGTTGGTCGGCGATTCGGCCGTCGGGCCCCGGGCCGATCCCGATGAGGAGGTTGCCGTTCTTCGACACGATGTCGCTGAACGATCTCACCAGTTCGGTGGTCGTCACGATGTCCTCGGGACGCTCATTGCGGTTGGCCCCGAACGAGTGCCCGACACCCCGCGTGGACTCCCACTTCTTGGCCACGATGTCATCGAACTTCGCGTACTCGGGTGTGTTGAAGTCGAAGTGGTGGGCTGCCGGAAACGTCAGCGACTTCGCGCTCTCCGGGATGTACTTCCACATCGCCTGGATCGCACTTCCCAGTCCACGGGCGAGTGCGTCCCCCGCCGCGGACCGGTCGCCCTCGACTTCGAGCCATCGATCGTTGACGACCCCATCGCTCACGGTGTTGTAGAAGTGGGCGAACAGTTCGGCCAGGTTGCCCCCGCCCGGCCAGCAGATGTCGTTCCACAGCACCGACGGTTGGTAGCGGTCGATGAGCTCACGCACGTGCGCCACCGCATATTCCCGGTACTCGGCCCCGGTGGGAACCGCCAGGCTGGCGTCCGCCGGGTTGCTCAGCACGGCGTCGTTGAACGGCCAGTCGTAGCCACCGGAGTAGTAGAGGCCCATGCGCATGTCGCGTCGTCGAACGGCCGCGCCGAGGTCGCCCACGATGTCGCGCGTGGCGTGGTAGTGGCCTTTCTTGGGATGCGGGATGCTGGCGGGCCACAGGGTGAATCCCTCATGGTGCTTGGTGGTCAGGACCACGTACCTGGCGCCTGCGGCGGCGCAGACACCGGCGAGTTCGTCGAGATCGGCAGCCATGCTTCCCTCATCGAAGGCGGGACGGAAGTCGTCGTAGTCGAAGTCCTCACCGTAGGTCTGGACGTGGTGGATTTGGGTCGGGCTGCCCGGAAGTTGCATGGTGTTGCGGTACCACTCGGCGTACGGGTTGTCCCAGAGCATGGCCCTGGGACCCTTTGTGCGCAGGAGTTCCTGAATGTCCGGCACCTGAGGTGCCCACCCGGGTATCGAGTAGAGACCCCAGTGCAGGAATATGCCCAGCTTCGCATCGTCGTACCACGCCGGCAGCGGGTGGGTGCTGACGGAATCCCAGGTCGGCTCGTACATTCTTGGACTCCTCCCGGGGCACGTGGCGCTGATTCTCTGAACAATTTGCCGCACGCTCCAGCGCCCTGGTGCCTCT
>CAYMPK010000252.1:0-3577 GCA_964392145.1 uncultured Actinomycetes bacterium
CCAGCCCCCTGCTTTCGACGTTGGGGCAGGCGATGTTGACCTCGAGGGCGGAGATTCCGGGCTCGTGGCGAAGTCGGTTGGCCAGCGCCCCGAACTCGTCAGCCGTGTTGCCGGCGATCGAGACAACCGCCCGCGCACCCCGCCGACGCAACCATTCCAGGTCGTTGGCGATGAAGGATTCGATGCCCGGCCCCTGCAGACCAATGGAGTTGAGCATCCCCGAGGGGGTCTCGGCCATCCGCGGAGTGGCCCGGCCCGATCTCGGCTCCGCCATGATGCTCTTGGTCACGATGCCGCCGATGGCAGTCACGTCGAAGTAGGGGTCGAGTTCACGTCCAGCCGCGGCACATCCACTCGCTGTGAATACCGGGGCAGGGAAGCGCGCACCGGCCAGCGATGTGGCCATGTCGACCCCGTAGTCCGCCGGTTGAGCCTGTGCAGCGGTCATCAGTGTCCCCCCGGCCTGGGTGCGCCGACGGTGTCCGGAGGAACCGTGCCGACATCACCCCAGCGCACCTTGTCCCCGAAGAACACCGGCCCGTCTGTGCAGGAGCGCACCATCCTGGTTGCCCCATCCTCCCCGACCACCGGCAACACACAGGTCATGCAGATCCCGACACCACAGGCCATCGCCTCCTCGACGGCACACTGACTATGGGCGCCAGCGGCGGCGGCCACCCCGGCCACGGTGGCGAGCATCGGCATCGGACCACAGGCGTAGACGACCGCTGTCCCGCGCTCGGCGATGATCCCGGGCAGCGGGTCGGTGACCCGGCCGCTGATCCCGGCCGTTCCGTCGTCGGTGGTCACGGTCAAGGAATCCGCCGCCCGACGTCCTTCCAGCAGACCGAAGAGTCTCGTCTCAGTGGCGGCGCCCAACACCATGTCCACCCGGGCGCCCCGTTCGCGCAGCAACTCCGCGAGGGCGAACATCGGCGCGGCTCCGTAGCCGCCCGCCACCAAAGCGCACGGAACGGGCTCCGTGGGCAGCACGAAGGGGCGGCCCAACGGGGCCACGATATTGGTCCAGTCACCACGTCGACGCTGGGCCAGCCACTTGGTGCCGCGCCCTTGCACGGCGAACACGATCTCGATGGTGCCCGCCGCCGGATCGGCCCGGTAGATGGAGAACGCCCGCCGCAGCAGCATCGAGGAGTCCTCGCCGCCGACAGCCACCGCGACGAAGTGTCCGGGGCGAACGTCATCGGCTGCCCCCGGCGCCGACAACGTCAGCAGGAAGTACTCCCCGACGCGGCGGAGGTCGAGCACCTCCGCGTCGGTCTGTACCGGGATCGCCGGGCTGATTGCGGCCACGACTCAGACCTCGCCACGGGCGGCACGCAGGGCGCCCGAGTAGGCCTGCAGCGGATGCACATCCAGCGGACCCGCTTGGACCGCCTCGATCCCCTGCACGGCCGCTGCGAGTCCCGCGACGGTGGTGATGCAGGGGATGCCACCGGCAACCGCGGCCGTCCGGATCTCGTAGCCGTCGACCCGCGCCCCAACGCCGAAGGGGGTGTTGACGATCAGCGCGATCTCCCCGGAACGGATGGCCTCGATGGTGGTACCAAGCGCGCCCAGGGCGCCCTCATAATGCTTCCGGATCACGGTCACCGGGATGCCGTGACGGCGAAGTACCTCAGCGGTGCCGGCGGTGGCGACCACCTCGAACCCGAGATCGACAAGCCGCTTGACCGGGAAGATGATGCTGCGCTTGTCCCGGTTGGCCACCGAAATCAGCACCCGCCCGGCCACCGGCAGGCCGCCGGCATAGGCAGCCAGCTGGCTCTTGGCAAAAGCTGCGCCGAACTCGGCGTCGATGCCCATGACCTCGCCGGTGGAACGCATCTCCGGTCCCAGCATGGTGTCGACGCCGTTGAAGCGCCCGAACGGCAGCACCGCCTCCTTGACGGAGATCGGAGCGCTGGCAGGCAGTTCGCCGCCGTCGCCGGCCGGCAGCATGCCCGCCGAACGCAGATCCTTGATGGACTCACCCAGGGCTATCCGGGCGGCCGCCTTCGCCAGTGGCACCGCGGTCGCCTTGGATACGAACGGCACCGTGCGGGAGGCCCGCGGATTGGCCTCGAGAACGTAGAGCGTGTCGCCGGTGAGGGCGTACTGGACGTTCAGCAGCCCACGTACCCCGACACCGGAGGCGATACCCAGGGTCGATGCCCGGATCCGCTCGATCTCGGCAGCGCCCAGGGTGATGGGCGGCAGCGTGCAGGCGGAATCGCCGGAGTGGATCCCTGCTTCCTCGATATGCTCCATCACCCCACCGAGGTACAACTCCTCGCCGTCGAAGAGTGCATCGACGTCGATCTCGATGGTGTCGTCGAGGAACCGGTCCACGAGTACCGGATGCTCCGGGTTGACGTCGGTCGCCCGCTGCAGGTAGTCGGCCAGCATCTCCTCGCCATAGACGATCTCCATCCCCCGGCCGCCCAGCACATAGGACGGGCGCACCAACACCGGATAGCCGATCTCGTCGGCAATGGCCTTCGCCTCCTCGAAAGAGTCGGCCGTGCCATGTTTGGGGGCCAACAGCCCGGCCTCGGCGAGGACCTTGCCGAAGGCACCACGTTCCTCAGCGAGGTGAATCGCCTCCGGTTGGGTGCCGAGCAGCGGAACCCCGTTGTCCTTCAGGGTCTGCGCGAGGCCCAGAGGAGTCTGGCCGCCCAATTGGGTGATGACGCCCAGTACCGGACCGGCCTGCTGCTCTGCGTGCACGACCTCCAGCACGTCCTCGGCGGTCAACGGCTCGAAGTACAGCCGATCGGAGGTGTCGTAGTCGGTCGAGACCGTCTCCGGGTTGCAGTTGACCATCACGGTCTCGTATCCGGCTTCGCTGAGTGTCATGGCGGCGTGCACGCAGGAGTAGTCGAACTCGATGCCCTGGCCGATCCGGTTCGGTCCGGACCCCAGGATGATCACCGCCGGTCGCTCGCGCCTGGCCACCTCGGTCTCGTCGTCGTAGCTGGAGTAGTGGTAGGGCGTCTGCGCCTCGAACTCAGCGGCGCAGGTGTCCACTGTCTTGTAGACGGGTCGGATTCCGAGCGCCTGCCGAACCCCACGCACAACCGGCTCCGGCAGCCCTCGCAGCGCACCCAGCTGGGCGTCCGAGAAGCCATGCCGCTTGGTCAGCCTCAGCAACTCAGGGGTCAACTCCGGCGCCGCGGCAACCTCGTTCGCCAGATCGTTGAGCAGCACGATCTGGGACAGGAACCACGGGTCGATCGCCGTGGCTCGATGAACCTCGTCGAGGGAAGCGCCGGCCCACAGTGCCCGTTGCACGAGTCGCAGCCGTCCGTCGTGGGGTCGCGCCATCTGCGATAGCAGCGTTGGCACGTCGACCTCCGCGCGATCGCCGGACCAATCGAACGGCGCGTCCCGGTGCTCCAGGCTGCGCAACGCCTTCTGCAGCGCCTCGGTGAAGTTGCGGCCGATGGCCATCGCCTCACCGACGCTCTTCATCGTGGTCGTCAACGTGGAATCCGCTTGCGGGAACTTCTCGAAGGCGAATCTCGGGACCTTCACCACGACATAGTCCAGCGTCGGCTCGAACGACGCCGGCGTC
>CAYMPK010000253.1:0-3575 GCA_964392145.1 uncultured Actinomycetes bacterium
TGGTGCGATCGTTGGCCATCGGTGGCTGGGCGCCGTCGTTCGACCACTGCGTGCGGTGCGGCGCCGCCGGCCCGCACCGCTCCTTTCACCTCGCGGCCGGCGGGTCGTTGTGCAGTGAGTGTCGGCTGCCCGGATCCGCGACCCCCGGGCCGGAGACGCTGGCCCTGATGTCGGCCCTTCTCAGTGGCGACTGGGTAGTTGCCGATGCCGCCAGCGCCCGAAGCGCGAGGGAAGCCAGCGGCCTCGTGGCGGCCTATGTCCAGTGGCACTTGGAGAACCGGTTGCGATCGTTGCGGCTGGTGGACAGGGAGGTGCTCCCCGCGGTTGCCTCCGCACCCGCCGCCCCTTCGTCCTCCACAACTGCGGAGTGGCGGTCCGAGGTCCGCCGCGAGGAGTGAGAGAATGACCCGATGGCGTCCCGCGAGTACGTAGCTCCTACCCCGCACCCTTCGGGTGCGAGGCCGCCGGACATCCCTGCCGACGCGATCCCAGCCCACGTGGCCGTCGTCATGGATGGCAACGGCAGGTGGGCCCATGCGCGCGGGTTACCTCGTACCGCGGGGCACGAGGCCGGCGAGTTCGCGTTGCTGGATTGTGTGCACGGCGCGATCGAGCTCGGTATCTCCCGCCTGAGTGTCTATGCCTTCTCGACTGAGAATTGGAAGCGCTCCCCCGAGGAGGTCCGCTTCCTGATGGGCTTCAACCGCGATGTGGTTCGTCGGCGACGTGACGAGATGCACGCGATGGGGGTGCGCGTCACCTGGGCCGGCCGCCGAGGTCGGCTGTGGCGCAGCGTCGTCAAAGAACTCACGGAGGCGGAGGAACTCACCAAGGACAACGACAAATTGACCTTGACCATGTGCGTCAACTACGGCGGTCGAGCGGAGATCGCGGACGCGGCGGCCGCCATCGGACGCGCAGTCAAGGCGGGCAAGTTGAATCCCAACCGGATCGACGAGGACACCATCGCGCGGCACCTCTACGAGCCGAACATGGCCGACGTCGATCTCTTCGTGCGGTCCAGCGGCGAGCAGCGCACCAGCAACTTCCTACTCTGGGAGGCGGCATACGCCGAGATGGTCTTCCTCGACACCCTGTGGCCGGATTTCGATCGTCGACATCTATGGTACGCCGCCGAGCTCTACGCTCAGCGCGAGCGGCGCTACGGCGGCGCACCGCCAGTCATGCCCCCCTCCAACCACGGGGGCAGCGACGAGGACGGGGGTAGGCCGTGACCGTCACCGCGAATGAGGCCCCGCAGAAACGGTGGCGCCCGGGTGCGTTGGAGTTCCTCACCCTGGGGCTCGTTGTCGTCCTGCTGGGCCAACGATGGATTACCGGGTTGTTCGATTCGCCCAAGGTCCAGGCTGGCGCGACCATCTTCGTGTCGATCATTGTTCAGGCCCTGCCGTTCCTGGTGCTCGGTGTGCTCCTCTCTGGTGCGATTGCGGCATTCGTGCCGACCTCGTTCTGGCAGCGGGCATTGCCGAAGAACTCCACCTTGGCGGTTCCGGTTGCCGGGGCGGCGGGCGCCGTGCTGCCCGGCTGCGAGTGTGCCTCGGTGCCGGTCGCCGGCGGTCTCATCGCGCGCGGGGTGGTGCCGGCGGCCGCGCTGACCTTCCTCCTCTCGGCCCCGGCCATCAATCCGGTCGTCATCGTCTCGACGTTCGTCGCGTTCCCGAACAACCACGAGATGGCGCTGGCCAGGTTCGTGGCATCCCTGGTCACCGCGATCGTGGTCGGTTGGCTCTGGCTCCGGCTGGGCAAGACCGACTGGATCCAGATGCCGCGTCGCGACCACCTGACGGGAACGAGTAACTGGCACACCTTCCGGTTGACCGCCGCCCATGACTTCCTGCATGCCGGCGGCTTCCTGGTGATCGGTGGCCTCACCGCTGCGGTGCTGAACGTCGCAGTCCCGAAGGAGTGGCTGCAAGCAGTGGCGGACAATCCACTGTTGGCCGTGCTGGGAATGGCCGTGCTCGCGGTGATCCTGAGCATCTGCTCGGAGGCCGACGCTTTCGTGGCGGCGAGCCTGACACAGTTCTCGTTGACGTCCAGGCTCGTCTTCCTGGTGGTCGGGCCCATGGTGGACATCAAGTTGATCGCGCTGCAGGCCGGCACATTCGGGCGTGCCTTCGCGACGAGGTTCGCCCCGGCGACGTTCGTGGTTGCCATCGTGGTCGCCGTCGGCGTCGGGACGTGGTTGCTGTGAAGAAGGAAGTCCAAGCCGTGCTGCTCATCCTGGTGGGCGGGGCCGTTGCGCGGATAGCCCTCTCAGGGGCCTACCTCAACTACGTCAAGAGCGGGATGAAGCCGTACCTCCTGGTTTCGGCCGCGGTGTTGCTGGCGCTCGGCGCGATGGCCTTGGTCGACGCGGTGCGCAAGCCCGGAAAGACACCCAGCGACGTTGCTCAGCACGCCCACGATGCTGTGTTGGTCTCGGGCGCTGAGCATGCTTCCGCGGGCCACGAAGCGATCGCCGTCTCCGGGAACGATGACGGCCACGACCACGGATCGATGCGTGCCGCCTGGCTGTTGCTGCTGCCCGTGGCCGCGATCTTCCTGATCGCTCCGGGACCCCTGGGCGCCTATACCGCGTCACGACAGACGTCGAGTGTCACCGCACCGAGTTCGGGCATCGAGTTCGACCCGCTGCCCGCTGGGGATCCCGTGGCCGTCCCGCTTGACGATTTCGCAACGCGAGCCATCTGGGACGACGGCAGGACGCTTGCGGGGAGGACGGTCGACCTCGTGGGATTCGTAACGCCGACGAGTGATGGCCAGTGGCAGCTCACGAGGATGTCACTCACCTGTTGCGCAGCGGACGCCGTCACCGTGAAAGTGCAGCCGAAGGGCGACGTCGCACCCTTGCCGGCGAACACCTGGGTCAACGTCACCGGAACATATGAAGCCGGCGGTGGGACCCAGAGTTCCACGGCCATCCCGTGGGTCAAGGTCAAAGAGGTGACCAAGATCCAGCAGCCAGCGGATCCTTACCTCTAGTTGGAGGTCAGGCGCAGTCCGGACAGCGCCCAAAGATCTCCACGGTGTGGCTGGCGTCGGTGTAGCCGTGCTCGTTGGCCACCCGTACGGCCCACTTCTCGACTTCGGGGGCCGCAACCTCGACCGTGGCTCCACAGGTTCGGCATACCAGGTGGTGGTGATGGCCGCCGGAGCATCGGCGGTAGCGCGCCTCACCGTCTTCGCCGACGATCGCGTCGATCGCCCCGGCTGCGGCGAGTGCGGCCATCGTCCGGTACACCGTGGTCAGCCCGACGGTGGCGCCGCCGGTCCTGAGTACCTCGTGCCACTCCTGCGCGCTCCGGAAGTCGTCGCTGGATTCGAGCGCGGCGAGCACCGCCGCGCGCTGCCGGGTGGGTCTCATTCCCGCCAGCGGCGCCCCGGCGTCGTGCCCGGCGGTCACGGCTGTCTCCGGGCACTGCGGCGCCGGATGGGCACGGCGGCCAGAGCCAACAATCCGAACACCGCCAGCGCGACGATGACGATCGCAGGTCCGGGTGGAACGTCCACGTAGACCGAGAACACCAGCCCGCTGACGGCGGCTACGAGAC
>CAYMPK010000254.1:0-306 GCA_964392145.1 uncultured Actinomycetes bacterium
TTCCTCGAGGGCTTCGCCTGGGTCCTACCCGACGATCCCAACAGCTACAACCTGATCGACCAACTGACGGGCAAGTAGCGCGGGTTCATCGATCTCCAGGGGGTCCTCACCCTTTGGAGGCGACAGCCGGAGGCGCCTGCGGCGGCGCCAACAGCTGCCCCTGGATCGAACCGTGGGCGGTGCGCACGGCGACGGTCACCCAGGCGAGGAGCAGGGCGAGGTACAACACGATGGCGGCCCAGGCAAACAGGTCGAGGCCGGTGTGCTTGGCCAACTGTGAGGTGCCGGTAACGCAGGTTCCGACGG
>CAYMPK010000254.1:316-3554 GCA_964392145.1 uncultured Actinomycetes bacterium
CCTGCGCATGGCCCGAATGGTCAGCAGGGCAGCGATCGGCATCCACAGCATCATGAAGCCCCACATCGGCACCCCGTAGAGGATTGCGAAGAGGTTCAGGGCCGCGGCGATAGGTGCCGCCACCGCCGTGGCCGCCGCGGTCCCCAGGGTGCCGGCTGCCGTGATCGACTGACCCACCGGGCCGAGGACGATCCAGAGTGTCGGCACTCGCGCGGAGCCCGACGATCCGAAGTGCGCCAACCGGCTCCAGATCAGCGTGATCACTATCATTGACGTCACCAGGCTCATTCCGAACATGGCGTAACAGCCATAGAGCATCGTCTCGCGCCATTGCCCGGCCGGGGTGTGAGGGACCAGCATCGCTCCGGTCGCCGCAGACACCATCGGCGGGACGATCGGCATCAGCCAGCCACCGAAGGCGCCGTCATGGCGAACCTCCAACTGCGTGAACAGCAGGAACGGCACTCCGACCGCGGTTATCAGCCCGAGAACGGTGCCGGCCCCCCAGAACACCCAGTCAATACCAACGGCCGTCGACTCGCCCAGGTACCGGGATCCCACCAGCAGCGTCGCCAAACCCACGGTCATGAGAGCCATCGGCGGTGCCCCGAAGAACTGGGCCATCACGGGATCCCGGAGCAGGGCGCTGAAGGTCCCGCGTGATCTCAGCCAGTGCAGCGGCACCACCACCAGCAGCGCCACCAGGACCACGAAGGCGATCGCCCAGGCCACCACCGTGAGCGCTGCGACACCCGGAATGGTCCTCGGCAATGTCGCCCCGGCCGTTGCGATGATGCCCGTGCCCATGACGGACGCGAACCAATTCGGTCCGAGCACAACGCGCGGCCCCTCCACTGTGGGAGAGGCCAAAACTTGCAGCCACCGCAGTGGTCGCGACTCGGTCGGTGCGGCGGGGGAGCCCATGTGGTGACCATAGTGGGCCGTCGTTGTTGTTGGCTGTGACTCCGGCCCCCGTCCGGGTCTAGGGTGGGCGCACCGACGATCATCACCCAGCGCGGCGACAAGGAGCGAAGAATGAGCGTGAACGACGAATCCCTGGCGGACGATGGCGACGAGGTCAGCCTCGTCAGCAGTGAGACCGACTACGTGACCGAGGATGGCGACCTGGTGACCGATGAGCTCACCGAAGTCGTCGATGCTGACGGGAACGTCTTGGCTGCCGATGAACTGGTGACGGTCGAGTCGGAGGACGGCAGCGTGGCGTTCGCCGAAGAGACGGCGATCGTCGGCGAGGATGGCGAATTGACCGTGGTCGACGAGATCGTCGGTGTCGTCGACGCCGACGGCAACATCGCGATCGCCGAGGAATCCCTGGACGAAGAGGACGTCTGATCCGACCCGGAGGATTCCTGAGGTCGATCAATCCGGGATCGTGTGAGCCTGTTCCCGGCAGGACATCAGTGGTCTAGTTGGTCAGCGCGGCGACCACCGGGGAGTACATCATGGACTTGATGGCTCCCAGGGTGTCGCCGCGCTTGGCGGCCAGCGCGCCCGCGTACTCGACTGCCGACGGAAGTACCTCGTCCGCAGCCAGGGCCTCGTCAACGATCCCGGCTTCCGCGGCATCGGCGCCACCGTAACGGCGACCGGTCGTCATGGACTCGTGGGATGCCGCAGGGGTCAACTTGGACATGATCAGGGCGTTCATACCCGGGGTGAACGGAATGTTGATGTCCACTTCGGGGAAGCAGAAGAAGCCCCGATCCGCCCGCATGAAGCGGCGATCCTGGGCGACTGCGAGCATCGCACCCGCGGCGAAGGTGTGGCCCGGCAGCGCGGCCACCGTCACCATGGGCAGGGTTAGTACCCGGGCGAACAGGCCGTGCACGTCAGCAACGTACGACTGCCAGGAGTCGGCGTGTGAGGTCAGCCAATCGAGATCGAGACCGTTCGAGTAGAACTTCCCCGTCGCGGTCGTGACCAATGCGGCCGGTCCCTCCGAGGCGGCGACTTCGTCCAGAAGGCTCGCAATCTCGACCAGCCAATCGGGGTGGAAGCGATTCTCGGTATCCGACTCTCCCCGGACGCCGAGGTTGAGGATGAAAACGTCGCCTTCGCGATCCAAGTAGGGCATGTCTAGGAATGGTAGGGGTTGTCCCGGGCAAGTTGGATTCGGGATGCCGCATCACGTGCCCGAGCGCGGGCCTGGTCGAGCTCGCAACCGCCGGCCACAGCGACTCCGAGTCGACGTCGTCCGTGGATCCTGGGTTTGCCGAACAGCAGGACTTTGGCCGTCGGAATGGAGAGGGCGACCGCCAGGCCGTCCAGCCGTGGCTCATCACTGTCTCCGTCCAGCACGATGGCGGCGCTGGCCGTCGGACCCAGTTGGCGGATCTCGGGGATCGGAAGGCCGAGGATCGCCCGAGCATGCAGTGCGAACTCGCTGAGATCCTGCGACGAGATCGTCACCAGTCCGGTGTCGTGGGGGCGTGGCGAGACCTCGCTGAACAGCACACGGTCGCCCGCCACGAAGAGCTCCACCCCGAAGATGCCCCAACCGCCGAGCGCGGAGGTCACCGTCGCGGCGATCCGCTCGGCCTCACGTAGGGCGCCCGGCTCCATCGGAGCGGGCTGCCAGGACTCCCGATAGTCGCCGTCGATCTGCAGGTGACCGATCGGGTCGCAGAACGAGGTGCCACCCACATGTCGGACAGTCAGCAGGGTGATCTCATAGTCGAACTCCACCAGTCCCTCGACGATGACGCGACCACCGCCCACCCTGCCGCCGGTTGTGGCGCTCGCGTAGGCTCCGGCAGCCTGCTGGTGGTCGTGCACCACCGACTGCCCCTTCCCGGAACTCGACATCACCGGCTTGACCACGCACGGCAATCCGATCCGGACCAAGGCCCGGCCGAACTCCTGCTCGTCGTCGGCAAAGGCGTACGGGCTGGTCGGCAGACCCAATTCCTCGGCGGCCAGCCGGCGGATCCCCTCCCGGTCCATCGTGAGCCGGGCCGCGCGGGCGGTGGGAACCACCCGCCAGCCGTCGGACTCCAGGCGTTGCAGTTCCTCGGTGGCGATGGCCTCCACCTCAGGGACTATCAGGTCCGGGCGTTCCCCGGTGATGGCAGCCCTGATGGCCTCCGGATCAGTCATGTCGAACACCAGACTTCGGTGGGCCACCTGCATCGCCGGAGCACGTTCATAACTGTCACAGGCGATCACCTCGACACCGAGGCGCTGCAATTCGATGGCCACCTCCTTGCCGAGTTCGCCC
>CAYMPK010000255.1:0-3547 GCA_964392145.1 uncultured Actinomycetes bacterium
CCAGAGACCGGTCAGCGGGTCACGCAGCCCGGCCTCCTGGGCACTTCGGGCGTAGGCCACAAGCCGTCGACGATCGGCTGTTCTGATCCAATGAACAACGGCAGCGCCCACCGTGCCCACGAGGATCAGAGTGGCCTGATCACGTGGGTTGACATTCCAGTCGCTGCGAGTGGAAACGGCAACCAACCAGAACAGAATCAGCAAGCCGTTGGTCACCAGGTACGACGTCCACCCCAGAATCAGCGCACTGGCGGCCAAGATGATGATCGCCGAGTTGGCGGCGAGCAGTCCGTTACCTGTCAGCGCCTGCTCGAGCGACACTAGGAACCCGAAGATGAGCGCTACTGAAGGAATCGCCCACCAGGAATCAACGTGATCGTCCTTGCGCCGTCGAACGAACCACCACATGACGAGGAACGAGACGGCTAGCGCTACCTGCACCGGCGGCATGATCTCGCGGGCTGCCCCGGTCAGAGCAAATGAGTTCCTCGCCGCCATCAGCAACTCAACGACGCCTACGGTCAGCATCACCCCAGGCAGGTGACGCTCGAGGGTGTCCCGATCACGAGAGGCGCGCCACTGGGCTTCCGGATCCCCTGCATCCGCGGCGATACTCGCCGGATCGCGTCCCTCCACCGCTTCAGTATCCACCAAAGCCCCGGCGACGGCATTCCTTGTGGTCCTCAGATCTTGCCTAGCCGCTCTCCGGCGTCACCGCCCCGCAGTTACAACGATGACGCCGGTTGCCGCGCGGACCGTCAGCCATAGTCCGCGCGTGGGCAGGTCAGCCGCTGAGCGCCTGGCTGGGGTTGAAACCGCCGCTCTGAACCGTGAAGCACAGCGCGGTCCCGTTGCCGTACTGATAGTTACTCCCCGGTTGGCTGCCGCGACTTGTAGTCGTGTCGGTTCCACCGAAGAGTTGCCCGTTGCCGCAGTTGTACATGTACATGCCGCCAGTGTTTCCACCACCGGTGACCCCATCGTTGACAGGGTTAGCCTGAGGCTGCCACACCAGCACCGGAGGGTTGTAGTTCATGGCTGCGGACAGTACGAACTGCGCGGCGCCCACCAGACCGATGTTGAAGGCATTGGCACCCTGCGGCAGATATTCGCCGTACTGGGGGCAGGTCGCCGCATAGATCTGGATCGTCCCCGACTGGCCGGGTTGCAGGGTGGACTGGCCATTGGTGGTTGAACCTCCGGACCACTGCCACGTCTCGGTCGAGCATGGCGTCAGGTTGTTGGCGACGTACCCGATGGTCACCGGGTTGGACGTCTGATTGCTGACGTACACGTTGACGGTCAAGGTGGTCGGCGGAGAGGCGGCCTGCGCCGGCTCCGCAACAACTACGGCCCCCAACCCCAATGCTGCTACCGCGACGATACTGCGCTTCATAAGGACACTCTCCGATCAGTTCGACGGGGCCGAAGTCGGCGCAGTGCCACTCGGCGAAGGAGCGCTTCCGGTAGGTGAGGGAGCCTTGCCCGTCGGCAGCACAATCGCCTTGTCGTTGGCGCTACCGCCATTGCAGTAGGCCTTCACCTCCGCGATCTGTGCCGGGTTGGAGCACAGCTCCTGCTCAGGTACCGAGGTCCATGCACCATTGGTGAATTGGGCGAAGAACGCCGTCTTCTGCCCCCCGGAAGACACAATCCCGCCGGCGTACTCGACGCCCTCGAAAGACTCACACCGAGAGGACACAATGGCCTTGCCATCTCCGGCCACTGCCTGGAGTTTCGCGACCGAACAGTTCGATTCGGACGCACTCGCGCTACTCGAAGCACTGGCGGAGCTTGGTGCGCTGGCAGACCCGGAGGCGGATGAGGAACTGGACGAACTACAGCCAGCGGCCAGCGCGACCACCGCACCCCCCATCAGCACCACCGAAACAACCCGACCCCTGCGACCTGTCAATTCGCTTCTCACAGCCCCTACCCCTCGCGTCATATCAACCAGACTTCCCTTCTCGTTGTCAGCGATGCCGACCCGCAGGCACTCGAGCCGCGCGTGGTCCCACATCGTTCAATCCGTGATGGCTGCAACTCCTCGCAACGTTAGCCACTGAGGGCCTGACTGGAGTTGAAAGCGCCGCTCTGCACGGTGAAGCACATTGCAGAGTCGTTGCCGTAGTTGTAGTTGCTGCCCGGCTGGCTCCCGCGACTCGTGTTTGCGTTGGTGCCGCCGAAGAGTTGACCGTTGCCGCAGTTGTACATGTACATGCCGCCGCTGTTGCCAGCGCCCGTGAACCCATCGTTCACGGGGTTGCCCTGCGGCTGCCAGATCAGCGATGAGGAGTCACCGCCCCCCATGGCTGCCATGAGAACGAATTGGGAATAGCCGACGATTCCAATGGTGAACGCATCCGCCCCGTTGGGCACCGGGTAGTTCCCGTCCTGCGGGCAGGTTGCCGCAGAGATCTGGATCGTTCCTGACTGGCCGGGCTGCAAGATGGACTGCCCGTTCGTGGTCGAACCTCCGGGCCACTGCCATGTCTCCGTGGCGCACTGCTTCACGTTGTTGGCCACATAGCCGATGTTGACAGGGTTGGACGTCTGATTCGTCACGTACACGTTGACTGTCAATGTGCTGGGTGCAGATGCCGCCATCGCTGGCTCCGCGATCGCCATCACCCCCAAACCAATCGCTGCAACCGCAACAACACCGCGCTTCATCAACCCATCCTCCGATCACTTCGATGTCCGGTGACCCCCCCAGGGGCAACCCTTGTGACGAATCCAGACTAGGTGAGTCACAGCAGCTATCCGGGGGATCCTGGGGTTTGCCACAGTCCGCGTCCATCCCCTTGGATCTGCCCCTATCGTGAGTAGATGACCGACTCCACCGCTCGTCGGCTGTTGGTGGTCGAGGATGACCACCTCACCTCGGCGCTGCTCGAGGAGGTCCTCACCGCCAACGGGTTCCTCGTTCGACAAGCGGAGTCCGCAAGCAGCGCGCGGACAGAGTTGGATGACTTCGACCCAGACGCCGCCTTGCTCGACATCATGCTGGGCGATGGTCCCAGCGGCCTTGCCCTTGGCCATCTGATCGTCCGCGAGTATCCGGGCGTGGCGGTGCTGTTCCTGACCAGGTATCCCACAGCGGAGGCCGCTGGGCTGTCGCATCAGCACCTGCCGGCGGGATGCGGCTTCCTGCGCAAAGACCGAATTGCCGATGTGGCCTATCTGATCGAAGCCATAGAGGGAACCCTGCGTGATCGACCCGATGGCTACCGTCAGGATCTGGCTGAGGACAGCCGCCTGCGCATGCTCACTCCGAACCAGAACGCCGTGCTGCGCATGGTTGCGCAAGGACTGACGAATTCGGCAATCGCCCATCGCCGGGGCACCAGCGAATCTGCGGTCGAGCAAGTGCTGGCCAGCGTCTTCCGCAACCTCGGCTTGGACCACGGCGCCGACGTAAATCCTCGAATCCAGGCTGCCCGCATCTACATCGCAGCGGCAGGAATGCCCGAGGACCCGTGAAACGCACTCCTTGGTCGGACCTGCACGGCGATGGGGTCGTGTCGTGGGCGGGTTTCGCTCTGCT
>CAYMPK010000256.1:0-3543 GCA_964392145.1 uncultured Actinomycetes bacterium
ATCAGCCACTTCGCGGCGTTGACGGCCAGGGTTCCTTCGAGTCGTTCCCAGTCGCGCCCCGGGAGGTACCCGGGAATGTCAGGCATGGGATAGTTGTTGTCCAGCCACCGGTTCACGCCCGCCCATGGGCGACCCGGGGCTACTAACGAGGAGCACATGTGAAGCCTGACATTCATCCCGCCTACGGGGAAACCACCGTCACCTGTAGCTGTGGAAACACCTTTACGACCCGCAGCACCGCCGCCAACGGCACCATCCATGCCGATGTCTGCAGCGCCTGCCACCCCTTCTACACCGGCAAGCAGAAGATTCTCGACACCGGCGGCCGCGTCGCGAAGTTCGAGAAGCGCTTCGGCAAGAAGACCGCGGAGACTGCCGAAAAGGCCGACTCCGACTCGAAGTAAGCCGTGTTCGAGCGCTGCGAGGAGCTCGTCGCTGAGTACGACGAGCTCGAGCGGCGAATGGCCGATCCTGAGTTACACACCGACCAGCGGGAAGCCCGCAAAGTCGGGAAGCGGCATGCAGTCCTACGTCCCACAGTCGAGGCGTATCGCACCTGGTTGAGGCTGGGCGACGATCTGGAGGCGGCCCGGGAACTCGCCGAGGTCGATCCGGCGTTCGAGGCGGAGGCCGCGGAGCTCAGCGCTGCCCGGGAGGGGATGGCCGAGCGGCTCGCTGAGTTGCTGGTGCCGCGCGATCCGCTGGACGACTCCGACGTGATCCTGGAGATCAAGGCCGGCGAGGGCGGAGACGAGTCCGCCCTCTTCGCCGGCGACCTGTTCCGGATGTATCAGCGTTACGCCGAGACCCGCGGTTGGCGAACCGAGGTCATCGAGGCAACCGATTCCGACCTCGGCGGGATCAAGGATGTCACGTTGGCGGTCAAGGCGCTCGGAGCGCCTGAGCCCGGAATGGCGCCGTTCGCACGACTGAAGTTCGAAGGTGGTGTCCATCGGGTGCAACGGGTTCCGGTCACCGAGTCGCAGGGACGTATCCACACGTCAGCCGCCGGTGTGCTGGTGTACCCGGAGACCGAGGACGTCGAGATCGACATCGACCCGAACGACCTGCGCATCGATGTCTTCCGGTCGTCGGGACCGGGCGGTCAGAGCGTGAACACGACGGATTCAGCTGTCCGCATCACGCACGTGCCGACCGGAACCGTGGTGAGTTGTCAGAACCAGAAATCGCAGTTGCAGAACAAGGAACAGGCGATGCGGATCCTGCGCGCCCGGCTCACCGCACTGGCGGAGGAGGCCGCTGCTGAGGAGGCCGCGGCCATGCGCAAGTCACAGGTGCGCACGGTCGATCGCTCGGAGCGGATCCGCACCTACAACTTCCCCGAGAACCGCATCGCCGACCACCGCACCGGCTACAAGGCGTACAACCTCGACGTGGTGCTCGAGGGTGACCTCGACGCTGTCGTGCAGTCCTGCATCGACACCGATACCGCCGCGCGGCTGACCGGGGAACAGTGAGCCAAGGGCTCGCCACGGTACGGTCCAGACTCCGCTCCGAGTTAGCAGCGGCCGGGGTGCCCAGCCCGCAGGCGGACGCGGACGCGATCATGGCGACGGTCCTGCAGGTGTCACGAAGTCGGCTCGCCCTGAGCCCGGCGCCGAGCGATGACCAAGTGCGCGAGATGGCCGAACTGGTGCAGCGAAGGGTGCAACGTGAGCCGTTGCAGCACATCATCGGTGGAGCGGCCTTCCGGCATCTGTGGCTCTCCGTCGGGCCCGGGGTGTTCGTTCCGCGGCCGGAGACAGAGACCCTGGTCCAGGTCGCGTTGGACTTCCTCACAGAGCAGTCCGGAGGTGCCAGGACCGGCGAACCCGTCGTCGCGGTGGACCTGTGTGCGGGCTCAGGTGCCGCCGGCCTGGCCCTCGCCACCGAGAATCCGAACTCCTTGGTCACGGCCGTGGAGCTGGATCCGGCGGCGCTTACGTGGTTGCGGCGCAATGCGGCCGGGCATGAGAGCGCCGTAACCGGGGTGGGAAGCCAGTTCACCATCGTGGCGGGCGATGCCGCCGGCGATCCGTTGCCGAAGCTCGCGGGAAGGGTTGACGTCGTCATGGCCAATCCGCCGTATATCCCCTGCGGCGCCGTGCCCCGCGATCCCGAGGTCAGGGATTACGACCCCGCGATCGCCCTGTACGGCGGGCCCGACGGTATGCAGGTGGTCAGGCCGCTCATCGAGGTCGCGGCGACGTTGCTCCGGTCGGGTGGGCTGCTCGCCATCGAGCATGGTGACGAGCAAGGGGAGAACGCCGATGCGGACATTGGCGTGCCTGGATTGATGCGAACGCACGGCGGCTTCATGGAGGTCGGCGACGTGATGGACCTCGCCGGTCGGCCGCGGGTGGCCACCGGTCGCCGCAGGTAGGTGGCGCGTCGAGCCTGGTGCCCGGTCACCGCCGCGCTCGAAGCCCGGTCACTCGACGGGATTCAGTCCTCGACAGTCTCGAGGTCCGGACATACCGTTCGTAGTGCTTCGATGCTGACGGCGCCCTCCCTGAGGACCCGGGGCACGTCGCCTGTGACATCCACGATGGTGGAGCTCTCCGCGCTGAGCACTGGTCCGCCATCGAGGTAGATCGCGACGCTGTCCCCGAGTTGTTCCTCGGCCTCGGCGCAGGTCCTGGGCAACGGCATCCCCGAGTAGTTGCCACCGGTGACGGCCAGCGGCCCGGTCTGACGCAGAAGTTCCAGGGCTAGCGGGTGCAGTGGCATCCGTACGGACACCGTGTCGGACTCATCGACATCCCACATCAGCGACGGCTGTTGGCGTCCCACGATGGTCAACCCCCCGGGCCAGAAGGTCCGGATCAATTCGCGACCGCCTTCGGGCAGATTCCACACCAGCCCGTCGACCGTTGCTGGTGCGGCCACAAGTACCGGCAGTGCAGAGCCCGGTGGGCGACCCTTGGCCGAACGCAAGGCGCCCGTCGCCATCGGATTGAAGGCATCGCAGGCAATGCCGTACACCGTGTCGGTGGGGAACACGACCAGGCCCGCGGTTCGGATAGCCGACTTGGCTGCGGCGAGTCCGGTGGCGCGGTCGTGAGCGTCGTCACCGCGAAAGCGTTGGCTCATGCTCGCCATTCTGGTCGCCGGATACACTGTTCGCCATGACGACCGTGCCGTTTTGGGGCCCTGATTTCGCCGAGCTGGAGCAGGAGGACCCTGAGATCGCCGGGATCCTGCTGTCAGAACTGGAACGAGCCAGGTCCGGTTTGCAGTTGATCGCCAGCGAGAACTTCACTTCGCCAGCCGTGCTGGCAGCCCTTGGCTCGACGTTGAGCAACAAGTACGCGGAGGGTTACCCGGGGCGCCGTTACTACGGCGGCTGCGCCGAAGTGGACAAGGCCGAGTTGATCGGGATCGAGCGCGCCAAGGAGCTCTTCGGGGCCGAACACGCCAACCTGCAGCCCCACAGTGGTGCCAGTGCGAACCTGGCGGCGTACGGGGCCTTCTTGAAGCCGGGGGACACCGTGCTCGCTATGAGCCTGCCGCACGGTGGCCATCTCACCCATGGCTCGAAGG
>CAYMPK010000257.1:0-3539 GCA_964392145.1 uncultured Actinomycetes bacterium
CAAGCTGGTTCGTCGCTACCTGAAGGATCCGGCGACGCACTCGGTGACACCGGCGACTGCCTCGGTGGACACGATGTCTCACCACGTCATGGTGGTGGACCCGCACCACAAGAACGAGGTCACGGCCCGAATCGCTGCCCGTGACGGCCGAACGGTGGTGTTCGTCAAAACGAAGCATGGGGCAGATCGGCTCGCCACCTCACTGGCTAAGCAGGGCGTGCGCGCCGGCTCCCTGCATGGCGGCAAGACTCAGAGTGCCCGTACCCGCACCTTGGACGAGTTCCGCAACGGCACCCTGAGCGTGTTGGTCGCAACTGACGTGGCCGCTCGTGGCATCCACGTCGACGATGTCAGCCTGGTTCTGCATGTCGACATGGCGAACGACCACAAGGACTACCTGCACCGCTCGGGGCGCACGGCACGCGCCGGCGAGGCCGGCACCGTCGTCAGCCTGATCACTCCAGGGCAACGTCGCTCTGCGGAGGCCATGACGCGGCGGGCCGGTGTATCGGCCGACCGGACCAACGTCTCCCCGGATTCGGCGGCACGCGTGTCCAGCACGGGCGCCCGCGAACCCAACGGGGTGCCGTGGCAGGCTCCGTCGCGCCCGGCGCGTGGCGGCGGCCGTCGCGGTGGCGGGCGTCGCCACTCCGGGGGCAAGGGTGGTGGCCGCGGCAGCCGTGTCGCATCACGTCACAACGGTCGACGGTCTGCAGCACGGTAACTCGATAGCTGCGTTCGATAGTCAGCCCGCGGCAGGAGTCCCACCGGCGGGCTGGCCGCCGAGGGCCTTAGCCTTCAACGAGTCGAACTCCTGCTGGTTGATGGCGCCGGAGTCGAGCAGTGCCTTGGCCTGCGTGATTTGTTCGGCCGGTCCGGCGGTACCGGCCGCGTCGCGAATGTAGGCCTGCTGCGCCTCCTGCATCTGCTTGCGCGCCTCCTCCGAGCGGTGGGCCATGCCCCTGCCGCGGAAGATCAGGTACACCAGGCAGGTGATCGGGGTGAAGAAGATCAGCAGGATGATCCATACCGCCTTCCACCAGCCACTGAGCGTCTTGTCGCGGAAGAGGTCGGTGAAGATGAAGAACAGGATCATGATCATCGCCATGAAGGCGAACACGATGATCACGTACCAGAGGAACTCCAGGATTGCCATGCGTCCTCGCATTCACAGGGGAAGGGGTGCTCGCGTGAGTCTACGAGTCCGCAGGCGAGGTCGTGTGTCCACCACGCCCGTGCATGGGCTGTGCAATCTCCTGCACACGAGCCACGCGGGTACGTGTCAGCCAAGGGAAACCAGCGCCAGTCCCGCAATTGCGAAGACGACTCCCACGTACTGGATGATCCGGAGTCGCTCGTGGTGCACGACGGCCGCAAGCAGCGCGGTCGCCACCGGGTACAGGGAGCCGAGGACCGCTGTCGCCACGAGCAGGCCGTTCGCCGCCGACAGGCCGTAGGTGAGGTTGGCGCTGACATCGAGAATCCCGATGGCGATCAGGGCAGGCGTCGCCGAGCGCACCAGTGCGGGGGTCCCACCGCTCCGCGGTTCGGCGCGGTCACGGGCACGCACGACGACGAGCGCCAGACAGAGCACGAGGACGGCGGTGACCCGCATTCCGACCATCGTCATCACCGCGGAGTACTCGGAGCCCCGGGCGATCCCGAGCAGCGAGACACCGAAGAGGACAGCCGCCAGAACTGCCAGCGCGAGTGGTTTCGCCCCGGCGTCCGAGGCCAGTTCGGGACCACTGGCCAGGACCACTCCCAGCAGGATCGCGGTCGCACCCACCGCGGCGATCGCCCCGAAACGCTCGCCTGCCAGCAGTCCCGCGGCCAGCGGGATGAGACCGGCCAGACCGGCTATCGGCGCCACGACGCCCATGGTTCCGATCGCGAGCGCCCGGTAGAACGCCACCAGGCCGGTGACACCGGCGCAACTGGCCAGCACCGCCCACGGCCAGTAGCCCGTCGGGTCACCCCAGGAATGGGCGATGACGGCGACGCCGACGATATAGATCAGGCCGACGGACTGGCTGAGCAGGACGACCAACGTCGACGGCAACCGACGGGTTGTCGTGCCCCCGAGGAAGTCGGCGGTCCCCCAACACAGGCTCGACACCAGGGCGAGCAGGGCCGACACGCGTCGACCCTAACGGGCCGCGCGCACCGGGTGTCGGCCGTCCCGGTGGGGTGGTGGCCCTACGTGCGGGGTGCTGTCAGCGTCCGCGCGCCTCAGGGTGGTTGGCCCGGATGCCTTGGGCCGCCAGGCGTGCCGTGGTTTCGATTCGGGCAGCGCGGGTCTCGGGCTTCTTCGCGCTGATGATGTACCAGAGGATGGTCTTGCGGGATGAAGCGCTGAAACCCTCGAAGCCTTCGGTGGCCCCGGGAACCGCCGCCAGACCTGCTGCAAGATCCTCTGGCACCTCCAGCGCCTCGACGGAGTCCAGGATGGTCCAGTTGCCGTTGCGTCGGGCGGTGTTGATGGCCTCCCAACCTGCGGGTTCGATCAGACCGGCGGCCTCGAGTCTGGCCACCCGGGCTTTGTTGGAAGAGGACCAGGTCGAGGTCGGCTTGCGGGGCGTGAGAAGGAGCATCGATCGGTGCTCGTCGAGTCCGCGGACGGTGGAGTCGATCCAGCCGAAACAGAGCGCCTCCTCCACGATCTCGTCGTAGCTGGGGGCGGGCAGGCCACTTGCCTTCTTGTTGGTGACGAGCCAGATTCCCACTTGCCGCGCCTGATTGTCCCGGAGCCACTCGCGCAATTCAGCCCTGGAGGTCACGTGGACCTGCTCGTAGTCGTCGATTCCCATTCCGAGGTCAGTGGTCCCGGTCAGCCGGTGACGACGATGTCGACTGGACGGTCCAACTCGTCCGTCGGAATGTCCGCTAATAGTTCGCCAGGCCCGACCAGTGCCACCCGTAGTGGTCCGCCGGTCGAGGCTCCGGGAAGTTCGCCCAGGAATCGGTCGTAGTAGCCGCCGCCCTGGCCGAGGCGCCGACCGTCCCGGGTCACCGCAAGGGCCGGGACGAGAATGACCGAGGGGGCCAGAGCGGCGAACTCCGATGCGGTATCGGCAACGGTGGGCGGGGCTTCGATGGTGGGGTCGGCCCGAGGAGTCCCCCAAGCGGTTGCCGTTTCACCAGGGTCGTCGATCCACGCGAGTGCGGCCTCCGGGCGCGCAACGGGTAGCAGGACCCTGCTTCCCCTATCCCGGAGTCTCGCCCGCAACTCCGCGGTGGGCGGCTCCCCGGGCAGGGACACATACAGCGCCAGCGGCGCCTCAGGCTGAGCGGTCATGCGTTCGACGATCTCGATGGTTGCCAGGAAGGTTGCTGCGATGTTCTCGCCGCGTCCCGGTTCGAACGGTTGGGCGCGGCGGCTCGAGCGGATCTCCCGACGCAGTTCGTGCTTGGCGAGGTCAGTCATGCGACGAACCTAGCGGTTCCTTTCATCTCGGTGGAAGTCCTGAACAAGGCTGTGGGGTCGGTCCGTCCACAGACGGTACGTCCCCACAGTTGTGGGTCGGCTCGAGCAGGGC
>CAYMPK010000258.1:0-3511 GCA_964392145.1 uncultured Actinomycetes bacterium
GTCTGACGCTGAGGGCACCCAACCTGGAGATACACCGGAAGTACTTCTTCCGGTAACCCCCGGCCAGCATGTCCGAAGTGAAGATGTCAGTCAGCGGCCAGCCTGATCCGGCGAGTGTCACGTCTGCGTCGTAGAGTCGGTCGACGAGCACGACGAGCCTCAGGGCGTCGGCCTGGTCGGTCAGTCGACGCACGTCCGCCAAACAGAGCAACTCCAGATCCGCGACCAGTGCGCCATACCGCGAGGGATGGATGGTGCGCATGTGGTCCAGTAGTTGGGTGAAGTTGTCGTAGGCCGCCCTGGGCGTGACGTCGGCCAGCCGTTGGAGCTCCGCGGGTTCGAACAACGGGCTGGCCGCTACCTCTCCGCGGTGTCGATAGTCCGGCCCCTCGATGCGCACCAGTTCGAAGTGCGCTGATAGGCCCTGTATCTCCCTGATGAAATCGTCCGCCGCGAAGCGCCCCTCCCCGAGTCGGTCCGGCAAGGTATTGCTGGTGGCAGCCACCCGGACTCCGCGTTCGACCACGTTGCCGAGGAACGTCGACATGAGCACGGTGTCCCCCGGGTCGTCGAGTTCGAACTCGTCGATACAGATGAGTCGGTAAGCGGAGAATGCCTCCACGGCGGCCGTGAAGCCCAGAGCTCCGACCAGGTTCGTGTATTCGACGAAGGTTCCGAACGCCTTCGGGCCTTCGCTGATGTGCCACAGCGCAGCGAGCAGGTGGGTCTTCCCGACGCCGAAGCCGCCGTCCAGGTAGACACCGGAGCGGGTCTCGGGAGGCGCTGACCGCCGGCGCAGCCACCGCCGACCGGCCTGCGGTTCGGCGGCGACTGAGGCGAAGGCGCGCAAGGCCGCCACCGCCGCTGCCTGAGTGGGCTCGTCCGGACTGGCTACGTAGGTGTCGAACGAGACCCGCTCGAACTGTCGGGGTGGCACCATGGCGGCGAGCAGTTGCTGGGGAGAGACCTGCGGGTTACGCGAGCAGAGTCTCGTGGCGGTCACGGCGCCACTGTAGTTGTCAGCCTCGCAGCGCAGCGGCCGCAGCCCGCGCCGTGGCTGGTTGGCTTGTCTGACCTGCTGCGCAACCGATACGGATGCGTGATCATGTCAGCATGCGCCTGTTGCTGCCGGAACCTCAGGATCCGGTTACCGACAACGACCTGCTGCACCTCTACGCCTGGCCGACGGATCGGGTGCTGGTTCGCGCCAATATGGTCACCACCATCGACGGGGCAATTTCCGGCGCAGGGGGAACCTCGGGGGCGATCAGCAGCCGCGCCGACAAGCGCGTGTTCCATCTCCTCCGGGGAACAGCCGACGCCATTGTCGTTGGCGCCGGGACCGTCGTCGCGGAGGACTACGGTCCGGTTCGCCATGACGCAGCATTGGCAGAGGGCCGGGCGGCGGCTGGTCAAGCCGCTCTGCCGGTCATCTGCATCGTCAGCAACCGGGCGTCGGTTCGACCCGATGCTCGGGTGTTCTCCGGAGGACCGGGTTCCACGTTGATGGTCGTGTCCCCGGCGGCCGACTCCGCGCGCTTGGCCGCCCTGCGACAGGTCACCGAGGTGGTCACCCTGGGCGCGGCCGGCTCGAGAACGGTTGCGCTGGCTGAGCTGTCCGCGATGCTGGCCCGAAGGGGCCTGTCGAGGCAACTCGTCGAAGGTGGGCCGACCTTGCTCGGCGGACTGTCGTCGACACTTGACGAGTTGTGCCTGACGACGTCGCCGATCCTCGAGGGCGCCACCACAGACTCCCACGGTTCTCCGGGTGGACGCATCCTGGCTGGACACGCACCCCCCGTCCATCGTGATGCGACCCTTGCCCACCTACTGGAAGCGGACGGTGCCTTGATGAGCCGCTGGGTGTTCTCCTGAGGCGCCGATTCCCGGGGCCACCGGGGACCAGGGCCGGCGCGAGCACCACCGCGCAACTCTCCGGCCGGAGTCACTACCCTGAGGGGGAGCACCGCCCGACCAGGGGCTGATAGCACGAAGGAGCGATCATGAGTACCGGCGACGACATCAAGGCCAAGGCTGAGGAACTGGGCGAGAAGGTCAAGGGGGTCGTGGGCGATCTCGCCGACAAGCATGGCGACAAGGCGACCGATGCGGTGACCAAGGCGGCCGACTTCGTGGATGACAAGACCGGCGGAAAGTCCGCTGCTGTGTCTGACAAAGTCAAGTCCGTCACGGCGGCCGCGGTCGACTCCGCCAAGACCCAGACTCCACCGTCGACCTGATCCGCCCAGACGGACTCGATCGAGGCGGGAGCGAGATGACCGAGGGGGTCGTTACGCTGCCGCCGCCTGTCCCGCCGATGCTGGCCAAGGCTGTGGGGGACGCCGTGCCCGGCCGGGATTCGGTGCCCGGCGGTCTGTCCTACGAGCCGAAATGGGATGGGTTCCGCTGCCTGATCTTCCGACTACCCGACCGGGTCGTGCTGCAGTCGCGGTCGGAGGAAGACCTCACCTACTGCTTCCCCGAGATGGCCACGGCAGCCGAGCGCCTCACCCCGGGCACAGTGATCGACGGGGAACTCATCATCGTCACCGACCGGCACCTCAACTTCGATGCCCTGTCCTCCAGGCTGCGACCCAGGAAAGAGGCGGGAGGCAGCAACATCGCCTCACTCTCCGAGCTTCATCCGACCCGATTCGTCGCCTTCGACGTGCTCGCCACCGCGGGCCGGTCCCTGCTCTCAGCTCCGTTCGCCGAGCGACGCCGAGTCCTGGAGGCACTGGCACCGGGGCTGCCCGACGGCATGCACATCACCCCGGCAACCACCGACGAGGACCTCGCGCAACGCTGGTTCCACACCTTCGAGGGGGCGGGACTCGATGGGCTCGTCGCCAAACCGCTCACCGGCATCTACCGGCCTGGGAAACGGGACCTGCTGAAGGTCAAGCACCGCCGCACAACCGACGCTGTGGTTGCGGGTTGGCGCGCCCACACGAACCCGGGTCCTGACGGCCAGGACGTGGTGGGTTCGCTGCTGTTGGGTCTGTACGACGACGAAGGTCGATTGCACCAGGTCGGCTCCGCGTCCGGCTTCAGCGCAGCACGACGTCTCGAACTGCTGACGGAACTTCCTGGAGCGCCCGCCTCGCCCCACCCATGGGCGCAACCGGTCGACGGCGTGCGGGGGCCGGGGGGCCCTTCGCGCTGGCGCAAACGCGGCAACGAGGGCTTGCACCTGATCGCACCCGAGCGGGTTCTCGAGGTCGCCTACGACGCCATAGAGGGTGACCGTTTCCGCCACGTCACCCGATTCGTCAGGTGGCGCCCGGACCGGAGTCGTGCAGGTTCGACCAACTCGAGCGTCCGACGCCCGTCGACATCGACAGCCTGCTGCAGTGAGCCGGCCGGTTCAACCGACCTCCGCCGCCACCTGGGTATCCACCGCTGACCATGACTTCATCTGACGGCTGATGGACTCGCGGGCCTGCGCGAACTGTTCGGCAACGACCCGTCGCTCCGCCCACTGCAACTCGCGTGCCCGCAGAGACGCCTC
>CAYMPK010000259.1:0-3485 GCA_964392145.1 uncultured Actinomycetes bacterium
ACCTCGCCGACAGGTGGGCTTCCCGCGATGCCCTCGACATCGACGCTCTGCTGGTGAGCCAGCCGGACACCGGGGAACAGGCGCTGGAAATCGCTGACATGCTCATTAGGTCAGGTGCACTGGACATCATCGTCATTGACTCAGTGGCCGCCCTCACCCCGCGTGCAGAGATCGAGGGCGAGATGGGAGACAGCCACGTCGGCCTGCAGGCACGCCTCATGAGCCAGGCACTGAGGAAGATGACCGGTGCGCTCAGTGGCACTGGGACCACGGCGATCTTCATCAACCAACTTCGCGAGAAGATCGGAGTCATGTTCGGCAGCCCGGAGACCACCACCGGCGGCAAAGCGTTGAAGTTCTACTCGTCCGTGCGGCTTGACGTGCGTCGAATAGAGACCCTCAAGGACGGGTCTGAACCCGTGGGCTCACGCACACGGGTCAAGGTCGTGAAGAACAAGGTCGCGCCACCTTTCAAGCAGGCCGAGTTCGACATCCTCTACGGACAGGGGATCTCGCGGGAAGGGGGCCTGATCGACATGGGTGTGGAGCACGGATTCGTCCGCAAGGCGGGCGCCTGGTACACCTACGAGGGCGATCAATTGGGACAGGGCAAGGAGAATGCCCGGGCATTCCTTCGAGATAACCCCGACCTTGCCGACGAGATCGAGAAGCGCATCAAGGAGAAGTTGGGTGTCGGACCCCGGGTGGATGCGCCCGCCGACATAGATGCGCCCATCGACCTGGCTCCGATCGATCTCTAGCGGGTCGCTCGCAGATGGCTGAGTCGGAAGCTGCTGCCGATCCAGTGGAGGCCGCCCGCGGTATTGTCCTTCGCTCGCTGTCCACGGCGCCGCGCACGCGGTCGCAGCTGGCCGAGTCATTGTTGACGCGCGGGGTACCGGAAGATGTGGCCTCGGCAACCTTGGATCGCTTCGAGGAACTCGGGCTGATCGATGACGCCGAATTCGCACAGATGTGGGTTCGATCCCGTCATCAGCGCAAGGGACTCTCCCGACGCGCGCTTCGTCACGAGCTGGGGAAGAAGGGTGTTCCCAAGGAGGACATCGATAGTGCGCTAGCCGACGTCGACGAGGACTCCGAGTATCGTGCCGCACTTGGATTCGCCCAGCGCAAGGTCAGGTCGATGTCTGCGTTGGAGACGGAGGCCAAGAAGCGCAGGTTGATGGGGGCGCTCGCTCGCCGGGGATATAGCAGCGGACTGTCTGCGAGGGTGGCACGTGAGGTTCTTGCCGATACTGCGGCGGACGTCGAGGTTGCTGATGATTACCTGGTCGAGTGAACGACTACCGCCGCCGAGTATCGGTCGGGCGGATTGGTCACTGCTCAGCCCCGAGTTCCCACACGGCGACGAAGTAGGCGACGCCGTGAGGGCTCATGTAGTCCGTCAGTCGCGATGAGATGATGCGCCGGTCAGCCACCATTGCGGCAGCACACTGCCAGGCGGCCCTGCCGTCGACGAGGAAGGCGGAGTCGACCTCGTCTGGCAGAGTCGCGAGCCCATTGACGTCGCCGGCGTCGAGTAGTTCAGCGATCCGGTCGTCGAAGTCCACCGAGCCAGCGACCAGATGGCCCGGTGACTTCTCGGTTCGGGTGGCGCAGCCATCCCCGACCACCAGCAGCGCGGTATCCGCAGCGAGCGGACGGGACGCGCACGCACGCCTGATGTCCGCACCGGTGCCGAGGACGCTTAGCAGCTCAGTCTCCCCGCGGTAATCACCCTGCTGCAGCAGAGTCCGTCCGATCGTCAGCGAGAGTGGCAGCGCATTGGGTGCAGCCGGACGCCCCAGGTACCCGTCGATCCCGGACGGTGCGTCGTTGGGCCAGGGACGAATCACACTCTCCTGAACGGGGCTAGGTGGGCGTCCTCCGACGCCGAGCCCGCCGAGCACATCGACGGACGCCGCCCCGAGCAGCGTCGAGACGGCGTCACGGCATGACTCGCGCAGAATCGCGACCTCCCGGTCCGGGGTGCCGGCCACCTCAGGCAGCAGGATCGGGGGACTCGGCACGAAGACGACGGCGGCCACATCACAGACCCTAGGGCAGCCTTGCGGCGTCGGCGCGTCCAGCGACGAGTCCCCAGAGCACCGTCACCTAGAATCTGGCTCGATGACTCGCCACCCCACGACGCAGGCCTCGCCCCCGGCCGCCGATGACCGTCCTGTGCGCACCTACGAGGTGCGTACCTTGGGCTGTCAGATGAACGTTCACGATTCTGAGCGCATCGGCGGCCTGCTGGAGGCTTCGGGACTCCGGCCGGCGGTGTCCGGTCCGGCAGATGTCGTGGTGTTCAACACCTGCGCGGTTCGTGAGAACGCGGACAACAAGCTCTATGGCCACCTCGGCCATCTACGGGCGGTCAAGTCGGAGCACCCCGGTATGCAGATCGCGGTGGGCGGCTGTCTGGCGCAGAAGGACCGCGGGGAAGTGCTGCGTCGCGCGCCATGGGTAGACGTCGTGTTCGGTACCCACAACATCGGCTCGCTACCGGTGTTGTTGGAACGTGCGCGGGTCGAGCAAGAGGCGCAGTTGGAGATACTCGAGTCGCTGGAGATCTTCCCCTCGACGCTGCCCTCGCGACGTGACTCCGCGCATTCAGCCTGGGTATCGATCAGCGTCGGCTGCAACAACACCTGCACCTTCTGCATCGTCCCGGCCCTGCGGGGCAAGGAGCGGGACCGTCGACCGGGGGACATCCTCGCGGAGATCCAAGCGCTGGTGTCCGACGGCGTCAGCGAGGTGACCCTGCTCGGACAGAACGTCAACGCCTACGGCAGCGACTTCGGCGCGCGCGGCGCCTTCGCCGAACTGCTCCGGGCCGCTGGCGACATCGAGAGTCTGCGACGGCTGCGCTTCACCAGTCCCCATCCGCGTGACTTCACCGATGATGTCATCGCCGCGATGGCCCAGACGCCGAACGTGATGCCCCACCTGCACATGCCGCTGCAGTCGGGCAGCGATGACGTGCTCAAGCGGATGCGGCGAAGTTACCGTCGCGATCGATTCCTGGGCATCATCGAGCGGGTGCGCGCGGCGATGCCGGAGGCTGCGATCACCACCGACATCATCGTCGGCTTCCCAGGGGAGACCGAGGCCGACTTCGAAGACACCCTCGAGGTCGTACGCGAGGCGCGCGCGCTCCGTGTCGCTCGCGCCGGCCGCGAGGAGCTCGCTCCACAGCGTGCGCGCGGTCTCGAGATCGCCGTTGCGATAAGCCTGCGTCGCGCGCTCGTTCGTCGACGCCTTCGTGCGGCGGGCCGAACAGGTTTATCCGGACGCCTGAGCCGAATGTCCGAGCTGCCCGAGGTGCGCGAGCTGCCCGGCGATTGCATCGATATCCAGATTGCCTGGGTCGCACGGGAGTCGGTGCAATGTTGCGCACTGCGCGTTCGCACCGGAGCGACGCTGGGCCAGGCGCTCGAACAGGCCCTGGCGATGGCCCACCGGCTGGGCGACATCAGTCG
>CAYMPK010000260.1:0-3472 GCA_964392145.1 uncultured Actinomycetes bacterium
TCTGCTGGTCGCGGACGGATCCATCCGCACCGTGGCCCCGGACTCCGAGGTTACCGAGGACCGGGAACTGTTTCGGGCCACGGTCGGCGGCATGGGGCTGACCGGCATTATCTTGTCGGCCGCCATCCAGATGAATCCGATCCAATCGTCGCTGATCTCAGTGGATACCCGGCGCTGCGCCAACCTCGATGACCTGATGGCGGAGATGGTCAGCGCCGACGAGAAGTACACCTACTCGGTTGCCTGGATCGACTCCGTGGCGAAGGGCCCCCGCTTCGGCCGCGGGGTGCTGACCAGCGGTGAACATGCGAGCCTCGACCAACTCCCGAAGGCCAAGGCGGACGACCCGCTGGCCTACGACCCGTCGATGCTGGCAACGGCGCCACCGTTCGTGCCAGGTGGACTGCTGAACAAGATGAGCATGGCCGCGTTCAACGAACTGTGGTACCGCAAGGCTCCCAAACAGCGTGACGACGAGATCCAGTCGATCGCTGAGTTCTTCCACCCCCTCGATGGCGTATCGGAATGGAACCGGATCTACGGGCCGGAGGGCTTCCTGCAGTATCAGTTCGCGGTCTCTGACGAGCATTCCTGGCTGGTGGGCCACGCCCTCGAGGAACTGCAGCGGATCGGCGCCTCGTCGTTCCTGTCGGTGCTCAAGCGGTTCGGTCCCGAGAACGGCTGCTACCTCAGCTTCCCGACCAAGGGCTGGACACTCGCTCTGGACATCCCCGCCGGGATCCCCGGTCTGGGGGCAACGCTGGACGAGTTGGACCGCGATCTCATCGGGGCGGGCGGGCGGCTCTACCTGGCAAAGGACTCCCGCGGCAGCGTGGAGACCAACGAGGCCGGCTACCCGATGCTGGCCGACTTCCGGCGGGTGAAGGCCGCCGTTGACCCCAACCACCTGTTCTCATCGGATCTGAGTCGGAGGCTCGACCTGTGATCAATGCTGTGAAACAACCTCAATCAGTGCTGCTGCTCGGCGGTACCTCGGAGATCGGGCTCGCGATAGTCCAAGCCCTTCCGCAGGCGCGCCTCGCCAGGGTGGTGCTCGCCGGACGCCCAGGTGAAGGACTGGACGCGGCCGCCGACAAGATCCGCTCTGCGGTTCCCACCGCGGCGGTCGACGTGGTCCCCTTCGACGCCGACGAGCCCCAGACCCACCGTGAGGTGCTGGCACAGGTGTTCGGCAACGGTGAGGTCGACATCGCCATCGTCGCCTTCGGGCTGCTCGGCGATCAGGCGGCGATCGATGACGATCCGGACGCGGCTCTGCCGTTGATCACCACGAACTACGTCGGCGGGGTCAGCGCCACGTTGAACGTCGCCCACTTCATGAAGGCGCAGGGCCACGGCAGCATCATCGTCATGTCGTCCGTGGCGGGAGATCGAGCCCGAGCGGCGAACTTCGTATACGGCTCGACCAAGGCCGGACTCGATACCTTGGCCCAGGGGCTCGGAGACTCCCTCGTCGGGACAGGCGTGGAGGTGCTCGTGGTGCGTCCGGGATTCGTGCACACCCGGATGACCAGCGGGTTGGAGGAGGCGCCCTTCGCCACGACCGCCGAGGCGGTGGCCGAGGACACGGTCAAGGCTTGGCGCTCCGGCAAACCGGTGGTCTACTCCCCCGGCATCCTGCGTGCCGTGATGGGCACGATGAAGGCTCTGCCGCGTCCGGTCTTCCGAAAGGTCGCCGAGAGGTAGCCTGCCTTCGCTGAGGGTCCAACACAGACTCGCCGGAACACGAGTCTGCTCAGGTGCCTGCCGATGTAACAAACCCTGGCTATGCTTCCATCGTCGCGGTCCACGCACGGACCGTCATACGGGTTCCCGAAGGCGAGGTACGTAGCGTGCGGAGGCGGATAGTAGCCGTTCTCGGCCTCATCCTGGCCACCCTGGGACTGGTGTTCGCGGCGGCTCCAGCGGCGTCCGCCGAGGGCGGGACCGCCATCAAAGGCACCCTGTTGGCCCCCGATGCCAAGCCCATCCCCGGCGTGAAGATCACGGTCACCAATGACGAGGCCATCACAACCGGCGGGAAGACGACGCCGAAAGGCGCCTTCACCAAGACGGTGAGCACGGCGGCGACCGGGGTCTGGCAGGTCCCGGTGCCAGGTGGCGGTCGTTACACCGTCGCGCTGGACCAGAAGACCCTCCCCGCCGGCGTCAGTCTGCGCAACACGGCCCAGTCCGCGCGAAACGTCGACGTCTTCGAGGGTCGGACGCAGGTGGTGCTGTTCCCCACCTCGTCGGGGACGTCCCCGGACGAGGGTGACCAGGCCGCGACGAACCGGCCGCTGCAGTTGACCGTCGACGGGTTGTTGTTCGGTCTGATAATCGCCCTGGCGGCGATCGGGTTGTCCTTGGTCTACGGCACCACCGGATTGACCAACTTCTCTCACGGCGAATTGATCACGCTCGGCGCTCTGGCCACATACTTCTTCAACAACCTGCTGGGCCTGCCCTTCCTGCTGGCTGCCACCTTGGCGGTCGTGGTGTGCGGGATCGCAGGCGGGCTGCAGGACCGATTGTTGTGGCGGCGCCTGCGCAAACGCGGGACCGGCCTGATAGCGATGTTGGTGGTGTCGATCGGGCTCGGCATCCTGGTGCGTTACATATACCTGTTCTTCTTCGGCGGATCCACCAAGCAGTTCGCCCAGTATTCCGGGCAAGCAGGCATCCAGCTTGGCCCGATCGCCGTCACGCCAAAGGCCATGATCGGCGCTGCCGTCGCCATCGTCTTCTTGCTGGCCACCGCCTTCTGGCTGCTGCGGACCAAGAGCGGCAAGGCCAGCCGGGCCATCTCAGACAACCCGGCCCTGGCAAGTGCTTCAGGCATCGACGTCGAGCGGGTCATCAACACGGTGTGGATCTTCGGCGCCGGACTGGCCGCGCTGGCCGGAATCCTGTTCAGCCTCAGCAACGGCGTCAACTGGATCGAAGGCTTCCAGATGCTGCTGTTGGTCTTCGCCGGTGTCACGTTGGGTGGACTCGGCACTGCATTCGGCGCCATCGTGGGGTCATTGATCGTCGGTCTTATGATCCAACTGTCCACGCTGGTGGTCCCGCCGGAACTGAAGAACGTGGGTGCTCTGGTGATCTTGATCCTCATCCTGTTGGTCCGGCCCCAGGGAATCCTGGGCCGTCGCGAGCGGGTCGGCTGAGGGAGGCACGGATATGGACTGGGGCAACATCTTCAGCCAGGCGATCACCCAGGGACTGGGTGTGCAGGCCGTGATCTTCGCGCTCGCTGCCGTTGGTCTGAACGTGCACTTCGGCTACACCGGACTGCTCAACTTCGGTCAGGCCGCGTTTCTGGCGGTGGCCGCATACGGCCTGGCCGTCACGATCGTGTTCCTGGGCCTGCCCATGTGGGTCGGCATCATCATCGGCCTGGTGGCCGCTGTTCTGCTTGCACTGTTGCTCGGCATACCGACCCTGCGTCTGCGGGCGGACTATCTCGCGATCG
>CAYMPK010000261.1:0-3470 GCA_964392145.1 uncultured Actinomycetes bacterium
CATCGCGATTTCGGCCTCGCCGTGCACGGCCTCTTCGGCAAAGGCCTCCGGCAGGGTGGCCTTCCGCCACTGCCAGAGACCGAAGATGATTCCGAGCACGCCGACCAAGACGGCCCACTCCACGTAGGTGATGCTCATCGAGTACTGATCGGGTCCACCTTGTGCCCCGAAGGCCTCGATCGACGCCGCCGCGGCGACCACCCCGACTCCCCCCGTGGTCACCATCACCGTCAGCAGCACCCCGGCAGCGGCTCCGGCCTGCGAGAGCGCCACAACGCTCTGAACGGCGATGTTGCCGAATTGGAACCCGAGTCCGAGGAAGAACGATGCGACTCCCATCAGGATCAGATAGGCCGTCAAGTTCTGGGCCACCGCCAGCGCGGCCAACGAGAGGGCACCCACGATCATGGCCACCGTCATCACCCGCTGACCCGGGTACTTGGGCGCCAGACGTCCACTGATCGGTCCCCCGATGGACAGGCCGACTGCCGCTGGGATGAACAACAGGCCGGCCTCCAATCCGGAGAGGCCGCGGGTCTGCTGCAGGTACAAGGTCGCGAGGAAGATCATCACGCACAGGCCCGCATTGGCGATAGTGGCGGCGACGACGAGTGCCGTGAAACGTTCGTTGCCCCATAGGGACGGCGGCAAAATGGGCCAGGTCGAACGGCGTTCCCACAGGACGAAGCCGACCAGGGCAACCACCCCGACCAGCGCCGGGAAGATGGTGAGCCAGAACGATCCCGGCGTGGTGGAGACATCATCCAGGGCCAGGGAGATCCCCGTCACCAGCAGAGCGATCAAGACGATACCGAGGAAGTCCAGATCTCGGATGCGCTTGTCCGCCAACTCGGGATCTCGCTGCTCCTTGAGTTGAAACGCTCCCCAGACGACGCCGACGGCCGCGATCGGCACGTTGACGAAGAACACCCAGCGCCACCCGATGGTCGAGGAGAACGCCCCGCCGATGATGGGACCCGCCGCTGTCCCGATGCCGGCGACTCCACTGAGGAAGCCGAGCACCTGCGGACGCTCCGCATCTGTGGTCGCATTGCTGACGAGCGCGAAGGACACCGGGAAGTACAGGCCGGCGCCGAATCCCTGGATGATCCTCGCGGCGATCACGGAGTCGGCGGTCGGTGAGAGCCCGCACCAGAGCGACGCCAGGCCGAAGATGCTCAACCCGATCAGCACAACCTTCTTCCGCCCGATCAGGTCCCCGAGGCGGCTGCCAGGCACCATCGCGATACCGATGGCGATCATGTAGGCACTGACGGTCCACTGCAGATTCTCCGGCGTGGTGTGCAGGTCCTCGGCCATATTCGGCAGGGCGAGTGCCAGCGCGAAGTAGTCGAGCTGCACACAGATCAGCGCAATGGCGATAGCGCCGAAACGTCCGAGCGACGTGCGCATGGTGGACAACGGAGTTACCCCACGTCGAGCTTGTCGCTGAAGAAGTCAAGAACCTGCTCGAGCGCGGCCCGTGTCGGAGAGCCGACCGCATCCGAGTAGTCCTCCGTGAGCACCGAATGGGCTGCCTTCTTGTATCCCCAAGGATTGCCCTCCGACGAGTCGATCTCGACTCCGATGAAGCCATCGCCCAACTCTTCGCGCAGCCAGGCGAACCGAGCCGCCGGTACGGCACGGTCACCTGTGAATCTGAGTCCGATCACGCAGGTCCCACCGTCGACCCGTTGCTTGACGGCCGACAACTCTGCATCCGACAGACCCACATCGCGGCTGGCTTTGGCACCGATGGCGAACGGCAAGGACGGCTGACTGAGAACCGGGGCAACCACCACCGGATCCACCATCATCGCCAGGGCGAAACCGCCCGTGAGGCACATCCCCACGGCGCCGACGCCGGGTCCGCCGCACCGCTCGTGCTCCTCGTTCGCCAGTGCTCGCAACCACGTCGTCACCGGACTGCTCTTCTTCGTGGCCAGGATGGTGAATTCCCGACTCACACAGGCGCGCGCCATGGACGTCGCGATGTAGGACCCAGAGGGAGGCCGTCCGGGTGTCCCGAAGAGATCTGGCAGTACCGCCGTCATGCCCCGCTCCGCCACCTTGCGGCCGAATTCGGCGACCAGCGGCGTTATCCCAGGAACTTCATGGATGACGATGACCGCGGGACCCGAACCGCAGCGGTAGACGGTCTTCGTCTCACCCAGCAACGTCACCTGTTCGCTGGTGTAGCCGGCAAGTGCGCTCTCGTATCCCTCGTCTGCCATATCGGAATGCTAGGGCCTGCCGCGGCGCCACACGCCGCCTCGAGCCAGATTTTGTCGGTGCCGAACCGCCGGTCGATATGCCTCTGAGCCGGGTCTCGAGCATGATGGCCGGGTGCCCAGATTCCTGATATTCGATGCCAAGCACTATGACCATGTGACCTTGGGTCCAGTTGCCGACGCACTGGACGTGGACCTGAAGTACTACGACTTCAGGCTGCAGCCGGACACCGTGGAGGCGGCCCGGGACGCGGCGGGGGTCTGCGTGTTCGTGAACGACAAGTTGCCGCGGGAAGTGGTCGAGCGACTGTCGGAACTCGGGGTTCGGATGATCGCTCTGCGATGCGCCGGCTTCAACAACGTCGATCTGGCCGCCGCCGAAGATTGCGGCATCACCGTTGTGAGGGTGCCGGCGTATTCGCCCTACGCGGTCGCCGAGCACGCCGTCGCGCTACTGATGGCGCTCAACAGGAAGGTGGCGCGAGCCCACCACCGGGTTCACGAACTCAATTTCGCACTGGAGGGCCTGGTCGGATTCGACGTCCATGGCAAGACCATCGGCATCGTGGGCACCGGAAAGATCGGCAAGGTGGCTGCCGACATCTTCGCCGGTTTCGGAACCTCGATCATCGTCACCGACGCCTACCCAGACCATGCCTGGGCTTCCGAACGCGGCTACGAGTACACGACCTTCGAGGACCTTTGCGCACGAAGCGATGTCATCTCGCTGCATCCTCCCCTGACCTCCGAGACGTTCCACATGGTCGATAAGGGGGCCATCAGCCAGATGAAGGATGGGGTCGTGATCATCAATGTCAGCCGCGGGGGGCTCGTCGACACCAAGGCCCTAGTGAAGGCCTTGAAGAAGGGCAAAGTGGGTGGGGTCGCGCTGGACGTGTACGAAGAGGAGGAGGGCGTGTTCTTCGAGGACCACTCGAGTCACATCCTGATGGACGACACACTCGCCCGGCTGCTGACCTTCCCCAACGTCGTCATCACGTCCCATCAGGCCTTCCTCACCGAGGAGGCGCTCGCCGAGATCGCCCGCGTGACGGTGAACAACATGCGCCTGTTCCTGGATGGGGCACCACCCCTGGTCGACACCGCGCTCGTAGCTGCGCAGTAGGTTCACCATCCGTGACGCCGTCGAACTCCGTTCCCCGCCCCTACTCGCCGCCTGGTAGCACCCGGGCGCTGACAGCGATGCTTCTTGGCTCGGGCGAACTCGGCAAGGAGGTG
>CAYMPK010000262.1:0-3463 GCA_964392145.1 uncultured Actinomycetes bacterium
GCCCACTCCGCGCTGGGCGCCTCCCGGTGCGACCGGATGGGATCGGCACGCAGGACGGCGAAGTCGCCGCGTCCGGCGGCGACCGTGGTGTGCGTCACGCTATGGGGGAGGGTGACGAACGGCGGAATACTCACGATGGGCACAATACTTCCATCCCTGCAATTTCCTCGTGATCCGAAAAGAAGGTGCTTGTGAGCCGGATCATCGCTGTGGCGAATCAAAAAGGCGGCGTGGCCAAGACCACGACCGTCGCCTCGATCGGCGGTGCCCTGACCGAGATGGGGCGCAAAGTGCTGCTGGTCGACCTGGATCCGCAAGCTTGCCTGTCGTATTCGCTCGGGCTGGATCCCGAGGACCTCGAGTTCTCCATGCACGACGTCCTGCTGGGTCGGGTGGATGTTCGCCTGGCTATCACCCCCACCGATGAGGGCCCGGACCTGCTGCCCGCGACCATCGACCTCGCGGGTACCGAGGCCCACCTGCTCACCCGCACCGGTCGTGAGTACGCCCTGCGTTCCGCGCTGGAGGAGGTCGAGAACGACTACGACTTCATCCTGCTCGACTGTTCCCCTTCGCTGGGGGTGTTGACCGTCAATGCTCTGACCGCGGCCAACGAGGTGCTGATCCCGATGCAGTGCGAAACCCTGTCTCACCGTGGTGTGAGGCAGTTGCTGGACACCGTCGCCGACGTCAGGCGCCTGTGCAACCGCAACCTGACAGTGCTGGGTGTCCTCCCCACGATGTACGACTCGCGGACCAAACTCGCGCAGGCAACCTTGGCCGATGTCGAGGATCGCTACGGGGTGCCGGTGCTGCGGCCACCGATCTCGAAGTCGGTTCGGTTCGCCGAGGCACCTTCGGCAGGTCGCAGTGTGCTGTCGACCGCCAGCAGTTCCCGGGGCGCGGAGGCCTACCGGAAGGTGGCCGCCAAGTTGGTTGAGGCCTCGTGACGCCGTCTGACGGTCGCACACCGCCGGGATGGTCAGCCGGATGCCGGCGCGGCCACCCGCGACCCGCAGGGCAAGCAGGTGCTCTTCAGCAGCGCGGAGCAGCCACCGCCGTTGGGCAGTGTGGCGCTGGAATGCCCCAACTGCCACCGCCGCACGATCGTGTCGGTCGTGAGATTGGCGCAGTTGTCCCTTCCCGGGGTGCACGCCCCGGTGCCGGGGCGTGGCTACCGCTGCTATGCCAAGTGCCCGGCGTGCAGCAAGCGCACCTGGCTGCAGGTACAACTCGGGCGCTGAAGGCGCTCCGGTCCCTCGACGACTACCGGGTCGCCGACTCGACTATTCGCCGCCGGAACCGCCGGTTGTCTTGCCACCCCTTGTGCGACGCCGTGAGCGGTTGCGGCGAGGCGCCCCGCCGCCGGCCTTGGGGTCCTTGTTCGACTCCCGTGGATGGGATCCCTCCGACCGTCCGCGGCCGCCGCCGCGCCCGCGTGAACCAGAGCCGCGACCCTTGCCATCACCCTTGTGGGAGGAGCCGCTGCGGCCGCCGCCGGACTTCCGGTGACGCCCGGTCTCGCCGAGGTCCTCGACTTCCTCCGCTTCAAGTCCGGCGCGGGTCCGGAGCGACTTCGGCAGACGACCGGTTGCTCCTTCGGGAATGCCCAACCCGGTGTAGACGTGCTCAGAGGTCGAGTAGGTCTCCGGCGGCTCGGCGAAGGCCAGGCCGAGAGCCTTGTTGATCAGCGCCCACCGGGGGACATCGTCCCAATCCACCAGGGTCACCGCGACTCCGCTGTTGCCGGCGCGTCCGGTGCGGCCGATGCGGTGAAGGTACGTCTTCTCGTCTTCCGGGCAGGAGTAGTTGATGACGTGCGTCACACCGTCGACGTCGATGCCGCGTGCGGCCACATCGGTCGCGACGAGGACATCGATGTTGCCGTTGCGGAAGGCGCGAAGCGCTTGTTCCCGGGCCCCCTGGCCGAGGTCACCGTGCACTGCGCCGACGGCGAATCCGCGGTCGGCGAGCTCGTCGGCGACCTTCTGGCAGGTCCGTTTGGTGCGGATGAAGATGATCACCAGTCCCCGGCCCTCTGCTTGCAGGACCCGAGCGACCAGTTCGACCTTGTCCATCGCGTGGGCACGCCAGATGTGTTGCTCGATGGCGGCCAGGGTCACGCCCTCGTCGTCTGGATCGACGGCTCGGATGTGGGTCGGGTGGGTCATATAGCGTCGGGCGAGGTTGAGGATCTGCCCCGGCATGGTGGCCGAGAACAACATCGTCTGCCGATTGGCCGGAACCAGCGAGACGATCGTCTCGACGTCGGGCAGGAAGCCCATGTCCAGCATGCGGTCGGCTTCGTCCAGCACCAAGGTGCGGACCTGTGAGAGGTCCAGGTGGCCCTGGCGGGACAGGTCCAGCAGGCGCCCGGGCGTTCCGACGACGACGTCGACACCGGCCTTCAGCGTGTTGATCTGCGGCTCGATGGCCCGTCCGCCGTAGACGGACAGCACGCGCACATCGCTGTACTTGCCGGCGGTGGCGAGGTCGTTGCTCACCTGCACGCACAGTTCCCGCGTCGGTACGACAACGAGCGCCTGCGGTGCCGTGGTGCGGGGGAGATCCGGTGCGGCCACTGCGTCGAGGCGCGAGAGCAACGGAATGCCGAAGCCGAGGGTCTTGCCCGTTCCGGTCTTCGCCTGGCCGATGACGTCGTTGCCCTCGAGGGCCAGCGGCAGGGTCAACTCCTGGATGCGGAACGCGGAGGTGATGCCGATATCGGCAAGGGATTTCTGGATGGGTTCGGCGACACCGAGGTCGGCGAACGAGGTGGCTGTCAGAAGAATGCTCCGTAGATATCGAAGTGTGTGACCCAAGTCTACTTGCTACCGGCGACGCGGAAGCCGCCGGTAGGCGAGGGCATCCCCTAGGCTTGCCGATGTGATGACGCGATCAATGGACGATCCGCGCTATCGGGCCGGCCTGGTGGATCTGCTGGGTCTGCTCGCCTATGGCGAACTCCAGGGATTCGCGCGGATGGCAGCGGATGCGGCAATGGCCGACAACCTCACCGATCAGGCCGAGATGTCGTCGTTTGCGGCCGCCGAACTGCGGCAGTTCCAGCGGCTGCGGGATCGGCTCATCGAACTGGACGTCGATCCTGAGGCCGCGATGGCGCCGTTCGTCGACACCATCAATGGATTTCATGCCTCCACCGCGCCCAGCGATTGGCTGGAGAGCCTGGTCAAGCTCTATGTCGGTGACGGAATCGCGGACGATTTCTACGTGGAGATGGCCGAATTCGTCGACCCAGACACCGCCGAACTCATCAGGTCGGTCTTCGCCGATCGTGGCCAGGCGGACTTCGTGGTGACCACCGTCCGGGAGGCGATCGCGGCAGATCCGCGCAATGCCGGCCGGCTCGCGCTCTGGGGTCGCCGTCTCGTGGGCGAGGCGCTAAGCCAGGCGCAACGCGCCGCCGCCGAAGCCATCAACGCCCACAATCGCGCCCGTCGCG
>CAYMPK010000263.1:0-3448 GCA_964392145.1 uncultured Actinomycetes bacterium
GCAGCAGGAGGTTCGACTTGGCCAACTCGATCTCGTCGGCGGCTTTGCGCTCGTTGGCGGTGGCCTGAACCCTCTTGTAGTGGTTGTAGACAGCGACGCTCAGTGCCTTCTTGGCTGTTTCCTGCCCGATGACGTAGCGGCCGAGGAAGTCGTAGATCTCGCGCGGCTTCGGCAGTTCATCGAACTGGAGGTCGGAACTCTCGTTGAACTCCTCTTCGATGATCTCGTTGCACAGGTCGATGCACTCGTCGCAGATGTACACCCCTGGACCCGCGATGAGTTTCTTGACCTGCTTCTGGCTCTTCCCGCAGAACGAGCATTTCAGCAGATCGGCACCGTCACTGATACGAGCCACCGGCCGACCTCCTTAGCACCGCGTCCCCCGGGTGGGAACCGGATGTTCTCCTGAGCAACCGTACCCCGCCACCTCGACGATAGGGCACTTCGGAGCCTGGCGCGTTCCGGCGAGCCTTCGTTGGGCCGAGGACCCGGTCGCGGCCTAACGGGCTGCGGCAGCGGCCTTGCGCGAGTTGATCACTTGGTCAACTATCCCGTACTCCTTGGCCATGTCGGCCGTGAGGATCTTGTCCCGCTCGATGTCCTGCTCCACCTGCTCCGCGCTCCTGCCGGTGTGGAGGGCCAGGATGCCCTCCATCTCCTGGCGCATCCGCAGGATCTCGTTGGCCTGGATCTCGATGTCCGAGCCCTGTCCGCCACCTTCGGAGTAGGGCTGGTGGATGAGGACGCGGGCGTGCGGCAGCGCGTAGCGCTTGCCGGCCGTGCCCGCCGCCAGCAGAACGGCCGCCGCGCTCGCCGCCTGGCCCAGGCAGACCGTCTGAACTTCGGGCTTGACGAACTGCATGGTGTCGTAGATGGCGGTCATGGCCGTGTAGGAACCACCGGGTGAGTTGATGTAGATGGAGATGTCCCGGTCGGGGTCCATGGACTCCAGGCACAGCAACTGCGCCATCACGTCGTCCGCACTCGCGTCATCGATCTGCACGCCGAGGAAGATGATCCGCTCCTCGAACAACTTCGTGTAGGGGTTGTGCACCCGCTCACCGTTGGCCGAGCGCTCCCGGAACTCGGGCAAGATGTAGCGCGACTGGGGGGCCAGGTGGTTCATTGCGGTTCCTCTCGTCGCTGGGGTGATGAGGGAGGGAAGGGCGGGTTCGCGGTTCACTTCTTCGTCCCCCCGCTGCCGGCGACATCAGCCGCACTGCGCACCACGTGATCAATGAAGCCGTAGTCCTTGGCCGCCTCGGCATCGAACCAGCGATCCCGGTCGGAGTCGGCCTCCACCTGCTCCAGGCTCTGGCCGGTGTGCTCGGCGATGAGTTCGGCCATCTGCTTCTTGATGTGCAGCATCTGCTCGGCCTGGATCTTGATATCCGACGCCGTGCCACCGATGCCGCCAGAGGGCTGGTGCATCATGATCCGCGCGTGCGGCAGGGCGTAACGCTTGCCCTTGGCCCCTGCGCTGAGCAGGAATTGCCCCATCGAAGCGGCGAGGCCCATGGCCACGGTGGCGACGTCGTTCTGGACGAACTGCATAGTGTCGTAGATGGCCATACCCGCCGTAATAGAGCCACCTGGCGAGTTGATGTACAGGAAGATGTCGCGGTCGGGGTCCTCGGCGGCGAGCAGGAGGATCTGGGCGCACAGCAGGTTGGCCACCGAATCCTCTACCTGCGAGCCGAGAAATACGATCCGCTCGCGCAGCAGTCGCTGGTACACCGAGTCGTCGTAGGACCCGGCCGATGGACCAGGACCGCGGAGTTCGGGAATCACCAGTCCAGGTGTTGAGATGGTGCTCAAGGCGCGCCCTTTCGCTCGGATGAGGCCACCGGGCAGTTCGGCCCGGTGCGCCACTGACTTGGCTGTCTGCTGATGACCCTAACCCGACCTCGGGCCCAGGCCTTCCCGGCGAGCCGGGTGTTCGCTGACGGCTCAGCCTTTGGCGCCGGACTCCGGCTCCGTGTCGCCGCCATCGACCGCCGAGGACACCTCATCGTCGTCCGGCTCGTCGACCTCGACATCGTCATCGTCGGCGCCAACCTCCTCGACGTCGAGAGCGGAGAGGTCGACCGGACGACCGGAGGCGTCCGTGATCTCCGCTGACTCGAGCACGACCGTCATGGCCTTCCCCCGGCGGACGTCACCGACAGCGTTCTGGAGCTGGTTGGCCTGCACGAGCGCCTGGATGAACTGATCGGGCGTCATGCCGTAGCGAGGTGCCTGCTGGACGATCCAGGCGCTGATCTCCTCCTGGCCGACCTCGACCTCCTCGGCGTCCGCGATCGCGTCTAGGAGGAACTGACTGCGCAGTGTGCCGCGGGTCTCCTCGGCGAACTCCGCACGGTGGGCCTCGTCGCCGTGCCCGTCTGTGAAGTGCTGCTCAACCATGTCGGCCAGCACACCCTCCGGCACCTCGATGTCCACCTCGTTGAGCAAGCGCTCGGCTAGCTTGTCGCGCGCCTCGATCCCCTGCTCCACGAGCTTCACCCGGCCGATCCGCTCGCGCAGATCCTCACGAAGCTCGTCAACCGTGTCGAATTCGCTGGCCAGCTGGGCGAAATCCTCATCGACCGGCGGCAGTTCCCGTTCACGCACGCCCTTGACCGTGACCTCCAGGTCAACCGACTTGTCGGCGAACTCGCCGTCCGAAGGGGTATGGGCGAAGGTGGCCGACTCGCCCTCGGACAGGCCCCGGACAGCGTCATCGAAGCCCGGGATCATGTTGCCGGCGCCCACCTCGAAGGTCATTCCGGCACCTGAGAACTCCTCGACTCGCTCACCATCGATCGTGCCCAGAACATCCACCACGACCATGTCGCCGTCCGCAGCCGCACGGTCCACCGGTGTCACCGTCGCGAAGCGGCCACGCAGTTCGTCGAGCTGCTCGTCGATGTCGGCGTCGGTCACCTCGACGTCGGCTACCTCGACCTTCATCCCCTTGTAGTCGGGAAGTTCCACCTCGGGGCGGACATCCACCTCGGCGGTGAACACGACCGGATCGTCCTCAGCCATCTCCCCGAGATCCTGGTCGATCTTCAGCTCGGGCTGGCCCAGTGGCGCGATTCCCTGCTCGATCACCGCCGCGTCATATGCCGCTGGCACGGCCTCGTTGAGCGCCTCCTCGAGCACGACCGCCCGCCCGAAGCGCTGCTCGATGATCCGGGCCGGCACCTTCCCCTTGCGGAAACCTGGGATGTTGACCTGGGTCGCGATGCGCTTGTAGGCCGCATCCATGCTTGGCCGGACCTCATCGAAGGGAACCTCGACGGTCAGGCGGACGCGGGTGGGAGAGAGTGTCTCCAGGGAGCTCTTCACGGTGCTTGGGTCTCCAGATCAATGGGTCGTTTGGACGAGTGCGAACCTGACCGAAAGTTCCGATCATGAAAGCGTCGGGGCGGGGAGACTCGAACTCCCGATCTCCTGCACCCAA
>CAYMPK010000264.1:0-1971 GCA_964392145.1 uncultured Actinomycetes bacterium
CGACACCGACGAACATCTCGACGAAGTCCGAACCGGAGATCGAGAAGAACGGCACGGCGGCCTCACCGGCGACCGCCCTTGCGAGCAGTGTCTTGCCGGTGCCGGGGGGGCCGTACAGCAACACGCCCTTGGGGATCTTGGCGCCCACGGCCTGGAACTTCGTCGGCTCGGCCAGGAACTCCTTGATCTCCTGCAACTCCTCGACCGCCTCATCGGCACCGGCGACGTCGGCGAACGTCGTCTGCGGCATGTCCTTGTTGAGGGCCTTCGTCTTGGCCTTGCCGAAGTTCATGATGCGCGAGCCGCCACCCTGCATCTGGGTCATGAAGAAGAGGAAAAGCCCGCCGATGAGGAGCACCGGAAGCAGGATGGAAGCCCAGTAGACGATTGGGTTCTCTTTCGGAACCTCGACGTTGTAGCCATCCGCCAACTTGCCGGTGTCCGCCTTCTGCTGCAGCAGTTGCTGAAGGGTCAGGCCCTGGCCGTCGATGTAGTCTGCGGAGACTTTACTGCCGTCCGTGAGGACCAGCGAGACCCGTTGTTCCTTGTCGGTCAAGGTCGCGGACTTCGCCTTGTCCCCTTGGATGTCGGACACGATCTGGGAGGTGTTGACCGGTTTCGGACCCGAGAGACCAGCCACCAGGTTGCTTCCGAGCAGCACGAGCAGCACGGCCACGATGATCCAGAAGATCGGGCCACGGAAGATCCGTTTGGCGTTCATTGCCCCCTACCGTATAACGGCAGGTGCAACTCCTGACAGGCGAGGCGAGGTGCTTCGCCAGGGGCGAAACCGGAATGGCCCGTCAGGTCCGGACCGCGTCCCGGGACAGGGTCGCAACACAGGTCAGGTTGCGGTAGCGCTGGTTGTAGTCCAGTCCGTAGCCGACCACGAACGAGTCCGGTATGTCGAAGCCCAAGTAATGCACCTCGACCTCGTTCGCGACTGCCTCGGGCTTGCGCAGCAGCGTCATAACCCGCAGTGAGGCGGCTCCCCGTTTACCCAAGGTCCGCACCAGCCAGTCAAGCGTCAACCCGGAATCGAGAACGTCCTCCACGATCAGTACGTGCTGTCCGGCGATGTCGGTATCGAGGTCCTTGAGGATGCGGACTATCCCGCTGGAACTGGCCCCGGAGCCATAGGAGGAGATGGCCATCCAGTCGAGACTGGCCGCAGTGTGCAGCAACCGCGAGAGGTCGGCCATCACCATCACCGCGCCCTTGAGGACCCCTACCAGCAGCAACTCCTTGCCCGCGTAGTCCTCGTCGATCTCGGCGGCCAACTCTGCCAGCCTGGTTTCGATCTGCTCGGGGGTGAGCAGCACCTCCACAAGTTCGCCATGGGTGTCGCTGGGGTCCACGTCACTCCTCGCCCGGGCTGCTGGGTCCGAACACCACTGTGCCAGAAGCCCGAACTGCAGTCCTGCCGCCGGGCAGGGCGACGGCCCCCTGCCCGTGCCACTCGGTGACGAGGGCGGTCAGTGCCCTGACGTGCACCGAGGTGAGGCGGCCACCGTCGGAGCCGGCCAGCAGGGCTGCCTCTCGCATCACCCTGGCCACCACTGCCACCGGTAAGCCGACCAGGGCGTGGGCTTCGACCCGGACCTGGCCGGCGACCGAACTCAGCGCGCCGGCCGTGGCGTGCTCTGCCCAGCTGGCGATCGCGTCGGCGTCCGCTCGGAGCAGCTCGGCCGTCCGGGCCAGCGCGGCGGAGACTCCGGGGCCCAGCACGACCTCGAGTACCGGCAGCACCTCATTGCGGACCCGGGCCCGCAGGAACCGCGGGTCGCTGTTCTGTTCGTCGTGGTGCACCGGCAGGTCGGGGTAGGCGCTTCGCACCGTCTGACGGTCCAGAGCGAGCAAGGGGCGTCGGAAGACTCCGCGAGCGGCGGGCATGCCCGCGAGAGAGCGACCGCCCGACCCACGGGCGAGGCCCAACAGCACGGTCTCCGCCTGGTCGTCGCTGGTATGGCC
>CAYMPK010000264.1:1981-3448 GCA_964392145.1 uncultured Actinomycetes bacterium
GGCTTTATGCCCCGACGCATGTCCCAGAACCGAGCCGCGCCCCCCGCTTCCGCCTGCTGGGTGAGTGCCTGGTAGCGGGCCGATCGAGCCGCCGCCTCCGGTCCCTCTCCCGCGTCCACGACCGTCACCGCCGTCACGATCACCGGCTCGAGGCCCAGCCGCCGACAGGTATCGGCCGCCTGCTCGGCGACCTCGTCCGAGCCGGGCTGCAGGCCATGGTCAACGATCACCGCCCCGGCACGACGCGGCGGGCGGACCACCTCCGAGGTGGCGGCGGCCAGCGCCACCGAGTCGGGACCGCCCGAGCACGCTACGAGCACGAGCGCGTCGGCGGGCAACTCGGTGAGCAGGTCACGCACCGCGCGTCGCACGGCGTCGGCGGGACGGGTCACGCCGCGTCCGGGTGCACCCGTGCGATCCAGTCCGAGGGTTCGCGGATCTCGTGCAGGGATGGCAAGAGTTCCGGGCCCGTCCACACCTCGTTGAAGCGATCAAGGCCGATGAGTTCCACCACGATCCGGACGAACCTCGCACCCTCGCGGTACTGGGCCATCTTCGCCTCGAGCCCAAGCACCTTGCGCAGGATGATGTCCAGCGGCCCGGACCCTCGGCGGCGCTCCTCGAACTTCTCCCGCAGTTCCTGAGAGGAAGGCACCACGTCGTCGGCGGCGTTGTCCATCACCCAGTCCGCGTGACCTTCCAGCAGGCTCATCAGACCCAGCAGCCGGGACATCAACTCCCGCTGCTCCGGCGACTGCAGCACCGCCATCAACGGCAACTCATCGTCCTTGGACCGCACCCCGCCGGCAGCTCGACGCGCCAGCTCCAACGGCGACACGTCAAGGTCGGTCACGAGTGCCGCGATCGAGTCGGCGAAGTACCCGGACAGCCAAGGATTGGCGCCGAACTGCACCCGATGGGTCTCTTCGTGAAGGCAGACCCACATTCGGAAATCGCGCGGGTCGGCGTCCAGCTCCTCCTCGGCCGACACGATGTTCGGGGCCACCAGCAACAACCTGGCGGGTTGTCCGGTCGGAGGGAGCGCCTCGAATTGACCCAGCACCTTGGTCGACAACCAGCCGAGCATGGCACCCACCTGCAGCGCGTTGACCCGTGAGGCCACGGCATGCATCTTGCCCTCCGGCAGCCGGCGGCCAAGCGGCTCCACCATCGCCTTCATGGATCCGGTGTTCGCCTGGATCCAGGCGGGCCGGTCCACGACTGCTGCCACCAGATCGTCGGGGGCGTGCGCGAGGCGGCCTTCGTCTTCGTGTTCGGAAAGATCGCCGTCTCCCGCGCGGACGCGACCGCCGGCTCGCTCGCGTTCTTCGCGGTGTGCGCGATCGTCGCGTGGGCTATTGCCCCTGCTTCCTGGCGCCCGGCCAGCCAGTGCTCGACGGCGGCCGGAGCGGCGCCGGAGAACTCGGAGAGGACGTACCCCGGGCTTTGAGCGGTCGGCCGCGACGT
>CAYMPK010000265.1:0-3444 GCA_964392145.1 uncultured Actinomycetes bacterium
GAGCGCCGAGCCCTGGCCGGTCTCGAAATACATCACGTTCTCGCCGATGGAACCCCGGCCGAGTTCCCGCGCTGCTTGCTGGGCCTCCGACAGCAGGCTCAGATTGATTCCGAAGCTGCGGTTGGCCCCCTCTGTGCCGGCTATCGACTGGAAGACCAGATCGACCGGAGCCCCTTGCTCGATCGCCACGAGGGTATTCGTGACGTGGGTGAGGACGCAGCTCTGGGTGGGGATCTGATATTTCTCGATGACCTCGTCGAGCAGCCGCACAAGCTCCGACATCGCCCGGACGCTGTCGGTGGCAGGGTTGATCCCGATACAGGCGTCGCCGCAGCCGAACGTGAGCCCGTCCACGATGGAGAAACTGATGCCCAACGGGTCATCCGTGGGGTGGTTCGGTTGGATCCGGGAGGACAGGTGGCCCGCCAGGCCGATCGTGTTGCGGAAGCGGGTGACGACCCGGCACTTGCTCGCCACAGCGACCAGGTCCTGGTTTCGCATGATCTTCGACACGGCCGCCGCCATCTCGGGCGTGATGCCCGGGGCCAGCGCCGAGAGTGCCACGGTGTCGGTGTCGTAATCGAGAAGATGGTCGCGGAACTCGCCGACCGTGAGGTGGGCGACGGGGGCGAACGCCTGGGCATCGTGTTCGTCGATGATCAGCCTCGTCACCTCGTCCTGCTCGTACGGGATCACCGTCTCCTCGAGGAAGCTGCGCAGCGGGACGTCGGCCAGGCAGAGTTGGGCCGCGATGCGTTCCCGATCGGATTCCGCCGCGATACCCGCCAGTTCATCCCCGCTGCGCAGCGGTGAGGCCTTGGCCAACAGTTCGGTGAGACCCGTGAACGTGTAGTTCCGGTGTCCGACCGCGGCCGTGAGTCTCATGGCTCCTCAGGACTCGAGATGGTTATCGGGTTCTCGGTGGTGGTCGGATTCCTTGCCCTTCGTCAAGGAGCCGGCATGGGCCACCGCAGTGGGATCCTTGCGTACCTTGAGCCAGCTGGCGAAGGCGGTGATCGCGAGCACCACGATGATGACGGCCAGCGAGACGAGCGTCGGGATGTCGGGAACACCACTCCAGATCCCGTGCGCCCAGTGCAGGATCAGTTTCACACCGATGAAGCCGAGAACGATCGCGAGTCCCAACGACAGGTACACCAACTTGTCGAGCAGGCCTCGGAGCAGGAAGAAGAGCGCCCGCAGACCGAGCAGGGCGAAGGCGTTGGCGGCGAACACGATGTAGGGGTCGCTCGTGATGCCGTAGACCGCTGGGATGGAGTCGAGTGCGAACAGCAGGTCGGTGGAGGCGATGGCGATCATCACCAACAGCATCGGGGTGAACAGCCGTCGGCCGTTCTCCTTGACCCAGGTCTTGCCGTCATGCCAGTCGTCGGTCATCGGAAGGCGCCGCTGGGCGAAGGCGACCAACTTCGAGTCCTTGACGTCGGGATCCTCGTCCTTGTGGCGAGCCAGTTGGATCGCCGTCCAGATCAGCAGCGCGCCGAACAGGACGAAGGTGAAGGAGAAGTACTCCAGCGCAGCGGCGCCGATCAGGATGAAGACCGTTCGCATCAGCAAGGCTGCCACGATGCCGAAGAGCAGCACCTTCTGCCAGTACTTCGCCGGGACGGCGAACTTGCTCAAGATGATGACGAAGACGAACAGGTTGTCCACCGACAGCGCCTTCTCCACCAACCAGCCGGTGTAGTACTCCGTGCCTGCCTGAGCGCCCATGACCGCCCAGATACCAAAGCCCCAGGCGATCGCCACGCCGATGTAGAACAGCGACCAGAGGGTGGCCTCCTTGGTCTTCACCTCGTGGGGGTGGCTGGAGACCGTGAAGAAGTCCAGCATCACCAGGGCGATGACGACGGCGATGGTCACGCCCCAGATCGTCAGGTTTGCTTCCACTCGAGCGACTCCTCATTCATCCGTGACCTTCGAGATTACCCGCATTCAGGTAAGGCGGCATTCGGGCACAGCGGCGTTCGGGCACACCGACAGCTGGCCCCCGCTTCTCTCAGGACCCGTCCGATGTCGGTCTACCGGGGTCGTCACCGCCTCGGTAGTCATCGCTCTGTTCATGGTGCAACCCGCCGAGGGCTTTTCCGAAGTCGAGGGTCTCATCGATACCCTCCTCGGCCTGGGCTTCGGCGATGAGGTCGGGATTGCGCTTGACCGCGATCAGACTGGTGGCGGCCGTCACGCCGATCACCACCACGATCACCGCCAGAGACACCCAGGTTCCGATTGTCGGGACATCCACACCGACACCGTGCAGCGCCTCGAGGATGAGTTTCACCCCGATCAGTCCCAGCAGGATCGCCAGGCCTCGGTGCAGATACACCAACCGTTCCAGCAGCCCACCGAGTAGGAAGTACAACTGGCGCAGGCCCATCAGCGCGAAGGCGTTCACCGCAAAGACGATGTAGGCCTCTTTCGTCAGCCCGAAGACAGCCGGGATCGAATCGAGGGCGAACAGCAAGTCGGTGGTACCGATGGCGACGATCACCAGCAGCATCGGCGTGATGGTGCGCTTACCTTCCAGCCGCACCGTCATTCTCGTGCCGTGATACCGGTCGGTGGTGGGGAAGAGCCTCGCCGCCGTCCGGATGACGATATTGCCCTCGGGATGGGTCTCCCCCTCATCCCCGCGCCAGACCCGACCGGCGGTGAACAGCAGGAAGGCGCCGAACACGAAGAAGGCCCAGCTGAATCGGGCCAACACCACCGCACCCACGAGGATCAGCAACGTCCTCAGCACCAGCGCGATGGCGATGCCCACCAGCAGCACCCGGTGCTGGAACGCCTTGGGCACCGCGAAACTCGACATGATCACCATGAACACGAAGAGGTTGTCGACGCTCAGGCTGTACTCGGTCACATAGCCGGCGAAGAACTGCGCGGCGAAGTCCGTGCCGTAGACGAGCCCGATGACCAGGCCGAACGCCACTGCGACGGCGATGTAGAGGACTACCGAGCGCAAGGCCGAACGGGTCGTGAACTCGTGCGGGCGTCGGTCGACGATCAGGACGTCGAGCACGAACAGGCCCAGAACGCCCACGACGGGGACGAGCCAGGTCGCCGGGCCGACGTGCACATCTGTCCCGCGTCGGCCATCCCGCGCAACTCACGTTTGAGTTCGGAGACCTCGTCGCGTAGCCGCGCGGCCAGTTCGAACTGGAGTTCCTCCGCGGCGGCGTGCATCTGGGCGGTCAGTTCCTCGATCAGTCCGGCGAGTTCCTCGGTCGGCAGCGCGGCATCCCCGTCACGCCTTCCAGCAAGACGACCGAGGCCGACCGGCGCACCACCGCCGCTGCCCCTGCGCCGGCCGGAACCCGCGGGACCCGCCAGCATCGCCTCCGTGTCGGAGTCCTCCTTTGCGATCATGTCGGTGATGTCAGCGATCTTCTTGCGGATGGGTTGCGGATCGAGGCCCCGCTC
>CAYMPK010000266.1:0-3374 GCA_964392145.1 uncultured Actinomycetes bacterium
GGCGTCCGCGCCGTCCCGGTCCGCCTTGTTGACCACGAAGATGTCGCCGATCTCCAGGATCCCCGCCTTGGCGGCCTGGATACCGTCGCCCATGCCCGGTGCGAGCAGCACGACGACGGTGTCCGCTACGCCCACGACCTCGACCTCCGACTGCCCGACGCCGACCGTCTCCAGCAGGATCACCTGGCAGCCTGCACCCTCCAGCACCCGCAGCGCCTGCGGAGTGGACCAGGCGAGGCCGCCCAGGTGGCCGCGGCTCGCCATCGATCGGATGTAGACGTCCGGATCGAGGGCGTGGTCCTGCATTCGCACCCGGTCGCCGAGCAGTGCGCCCCCGGAGAACGGCGAGGAAGGATCCACGGCGAGGACGCCCACCCGCTTGCCCGCGGCGCGGTAGGCACTGACCAGTGCCGATGTCGTCGTCGACTTCCCAACCCCCGGGGAACCCGTCAGCCCGACGATGTGGGCATTACCCGCGTAGGGCGCCAGCGCGGCACTCACCTCACGCAGATGTCCCGAAGCATCCTCAACGAGGGAGATGAGCCGCGCGACTGCGCGCGGATCACCCCCTCGCGCTCGGGAGACCAGATCGCCGACGTCGACCGAGCGCACCATTGAGAACCTCCATAGAGCCGTGCCGGGGTAGTTGAGCGCGGTCCGGAGCCGCAGACGGCCCAGGCCCGACCCCGGTCTTACGGGTACTAGGGAACAGTGATCAGCAGCGCGTCGCCCTGACCGCCGCCACCGCAGAGCGCAGCGGCGCCCAGGCCACCGCCGCGGCGCTTGAGCTCCAGGGCCAGCGACAGCACGATCCGAGCGCCGGACATACCCAGCGGGTGCCCGAGGGCGATCGCGCCACCGTTGACGTTCACGACGTCCGCACCGACGCCGAGCCGTTCCGAGGAAGCGAGTCCGACCGCGGCGAAGGCCTCGTTGATCTCGAAGAGGTCGATGTCGGAGACGTCCACACCCTGCTTCTTGCAGGCGGCCAGGATCGCCTCGGCAGGCTGGAGGTGCAGCGATGCGTCGGGGCCGGCCACCACGCCGTGTGCGCCGATCTCTGCCAGCCAGTCCAGGCCCAGCGACTCGGCCTTCTCCTTGCTCATCACGACAACGGCGGCAGCGCCGTCGGAGATCTGCGAGGCATTGCCCGCAGTGATGGTGCCGTCCTTGGCGAAGGATGGCCGCAACTTCGCCAACGTCTCGGCCGTCGTCTCGCCGCGGATGCCCTCATCCGTCTCGAAGATGATCGGATCACCCTTGCGCTGCGGAATCTCCACCGGGACGATCTCCTCGGCCAGAGCTCCCGAGGCGGTCGCGGCGGCGGCACGCTGGTGCGACCGTGCGCTGAGTTCGTCCTGGTCGGCCCTGGTGAAGTCGTAGCGCGAGTTGTACCTCTCCGTGGACTCACCCATCGCGCAGTTGTCGATGGCGCAGGTTAGGCCGTCGAAGGCCATCGAGTCGATCGCCTTCCAGTCGCCGTACTTCACGCCCTCGCGGGATCCCATGAGAAGGTGCGGCGCGTTCGTCATGGACTCCATGCCCCCCGCGACGACGATCTCGAATTCCCCGGCGCGCACGAGCTGGTCGGCCAACGCGATCGCATCGATACCGGAGAGGCAGACCTTGTTGACGGTCAGGGCCGGCGTCGACATCGGGATGCCGGCCGCGACGGCGGCCTGGCGGGCGCTCATCTGTCCGGTGCCGGCCTGCAGCACATGGCCCATGATCACGTAGTCAACCTGATCCGGAGCGACCCCCGACCGCTCCAATGCGCCGGCGATGGCAACGCCGCCGAGCTCCGCAGCCGAGAATCCCTTGAGTGATCCGAGCAGCCGACCCATCGGGGTCCGGGCACCAGCGACAATGACATTTCCCGACATGGGGACCTCCGGTCTCGAGCAACGAAGTGGTGCTGTCACCATAACGAGCAAGGGGAACACCTTCGGACGTCGCCCCTCGGGTGAGGGGCGAGCCCAATCCCCCAACTGACCGGTGCGTCCGGTGACGACGAAAGAACAGAGGAGACAACCATGGCTGTTCCAGCAGACTTCACGCCGTATGTCATCGCCATCGACCACGTCGGCCTAGCGGTCAACGACCTGGACGCCGCCATCGATTTCTACGGTCGCGCCTTCGGAATGGAACTGGTGCACGAGGAGATCAACGAGGAGCAGGGGGTTCGGGAGGCGATGGTCGCGGTGGGTGACTCCGGATCCTGCCTGCAACTGTTGGCCCCCTTGCGGGAGGACTCGCCCATCGGCAAGTTCCTCGCCAGGCAGGGCGAAGGCATACAGCAGATGGCCCTGCGGGTCACCGACATCGAACTCGCCGCCGACACCCTCCGTGCTGCGGGCGTACGGGTTCTGTACGACACCCCGAAACGGGGAACGGCCGGTTCCCGGGTCAACTTCGCCCACCCCAAGGACTGCGGTGGCGTGCTGATGGAATTGGTCGAGCCAGCAAGTGAGGACCACTGAGGCACCCGAGGCGGCCGCCGACGGCGCCCTACCGGGGTGTGAGGCCGCACTGACCTGTCTGCGGCCTCACCGACCTCGCGGTGGAGAATGCACACACGACCTGAACAGGATTCCGAAGAAGAGAACCGGCGACCGGGCTGACCCAGACCGGCGCACGACGCCCAAGGAGAGAAATGCAGGACATCCGCGACGCGATCCTCGCTGGCGACACGCCAGGCGAGGACTTTGCCAGCATCGAGATTCCGGAGACCTACCGCGCCGTCACGATCCACAAGGACGAGCAGGAGATGTTCGCCGGCCTGCCGTCGAACCAGAAGGACCCCCGATCCTCACTGCACCTTGACGAGGTCCCGGTACCCGAACTGGCCCCAGGGGAGGCGCTGGTGGCGGTGATGGCCAGCGCGGTGAACTACAACACCGTATGGTCGTCCATCTTCGAGCCGGTGAGTACTTTCAGCTTCTTGGAGCGCTACGGCCGAACCTCCGAGGCCGCAAAACGCCACGACCTGCCCTACCACGTCGTCGGTTCCGACCTCGCCGGTGTGGTTCTGCGCACCGGGCCCGGCGTCACCGTGTGGCAGCCCGGCGACGAGGTTGTCGCTCACTGCCTGTCGGTCGAACTGGAGTCCCCCTTCGGCCACAACGACACGATGTTGGACCCGGAGCAGCGGATCTGGGGCTTCGAGACGAACTTCGGCGGCATGGCCGAACTCGCGATCGTCAAGGGCAACCAGCTGCTTCCCAAGCCCAAGCACCTGACCTGGGAGGAGGCCGCCAGCCCGGGGCTCGTGAACTCCACGGCCTACCGCCAACTCGTATCCGTCAACGGGGGCGACATGAAGCAGGGCGACGTCGTCCTGATCTGGGGTGCCTCCGGCGGTCTGGGTGCCTTCG
>CAYMPK010000267.1:0-3371 GCA_964392145.1 uncultured Actinomycetes bacterium
CCCATCGAATACGAGCCCCGTCGAACCTGGGCGTGGCGATATCGCGGGGTGTGGAGGGAGTGCTGTGGGCGAAGTGCCCGAGCCGGCGGACGCCTTCCCTCGAGATCTCGTGCCTCGGGTCGCGGCCTTTGCGGCGGCCTTTGCGGCGGCCTTCTTGCGTGGAACTGCATTTCTTGGTGCTGCCTTGCGGGGTGCTGCCTTGCGGGGCGCTGCCTTGCGGGGCGCTGCCTTTCGGGGGGCGGCCTTTCGGGCGGACGTCTCGGTCGCCGACTGAGCTCCCCGACCGGACTGCTTGCTCCCCTGTGCCTTGCCCGCGCGAACCTGCTTGGCTGCGGTTGCCGATGTCGCCACGACTGAAACCTCCGGATCGTTGCAGCAATTGTCGCCGCAGTCGCGACAGCCCCACACTCAGGGTTACCCGCTGAGGTTTGGGCCACAGTTCCGTCGGCGGTGGCGTCCGCCTGCAGATCGCGTCCTCCCGCAGCGACCGGAGGGCCGTCGGGTTGGATATCCGACTAGCCTGACGGGGGTGACCGCCTACCCATTGACCGCACAGTCAGCCGGCGCCCGGGCCCGTGCTGCAGCTGGGCGGCTGCATTCTGCAGGACTGCGTCCAGGCGACCGAGTCGCCGTGCTGACGCCAGAGTCCGACCTGGCCCCGGCGGCCGCGGCTGCAGCACAGGCAGCCGTGGTGTGTCTGGCCATGGGCGCACTACAAATGGGCATCGTCCCGGTGATGATCAACCCGCTGCTGCCCGCCGAGGAACTCCAGGCCTACGTCGACGATGCTCAGGTAACGGCACACGTGACGACTCTGCCCGATGGCGCCGGAGGCCTCGGGCTGCTCGCCCTGACCGAGGAAACCGGAGCGCCCCGGGTCGGAGTCGAACTTGCGGATGTGCCGTTGGGTCGACCGATGCACTTCACCTCGGGAACCACCGGACGGTCCAAGGGCGTCTGGGCCGGGGTGCTCGACGAAAGGACCGCGCATGCCTATTGGCAGGACGAGGCCGATCAATGGTCGATGGCGGCAGACGACACTGTGCTGAATCACGGCCCGTTGGCACACTCGGCGCCGCTGCGATTCAGCATCCTCGCGATGATCGCCGGGGCCACTGTCGTGTTCACCGGCACGTTCGACACCGTCAGGATGTCCGAAGCGATGGTGGATTTCTCGCCGACCGTCGCAATGGCGGTGCCGACCCACCTTCAACGCCTGCTGCTCCAACCCGGCGGAGCACCTCCGTCCACTTACCGGATGCTCGCCCATGCTGGCTCCTCCTGTCCCCCCGACCTGAAACGTGCCATCCACTCCTGGGCGGGCGCGGAACAGGTGTGGGAGTTCCTCGGATCCACTGAGGGACAATTCACGGCCTGCCGCGGTGACGAGTGGGAGGCACGGCCGGGCACCCTGGGCCGCAGCCGGGTCGGACGGGTTCTCCGCATCGACGACGGATCCCTTCTCGCCCCAGGCGTGATCTGGTGTGTGACCCCTGACTACGCCCGATTCTCCTACTTCGGGGAGCCGCACAAGACCGCTAGCGCGTGGCGGCAACTACCCGCCGGTCACGCCTTCACCGTCGGCGATCTGGGACGCCTCGACGCGGACGGTTACCTGTACCTGCACGGTCGACGTCACGACTTGATCGTCACCGGCGGGATGAACGTCTACCCGGCCGAGGTCGAAGCCGCACTGCGGCGCTGCCCTGGGATCTCTGACGTTGCGGTCTACGGGGTGCCGGACGAGGCTTGGGGCGACAGGGTGTGTGCGGCTTTCGTCGGCGAGGCCGAGCCGGCGGAGGTGCACCGATGGTGCCACGAGCACCTGGCCGGCTACCGACGGCCCAAGGAGTTGCGGCGGGTCGAGTCGCTGCCGTTGACCAGCAATGGCAAGGTCAAGCGTGACGGCCTGGCCGACTGGGTCCTCGACAACAGTTCCTGACGGCCGCCGATTGGGCGGCGACATCCGACACCCACGAGTACCTTCGATCATGGACGGGCTATCCGGCTAAGTCGGACAGGGAGGCTTACATGTGCACCGATCTGCGATTGGTTCGCTTGCCGAAGATGCATGTCTCGGCGAGGACTCTCGACTTCGGATACGAGACGAACTCCCGGGTGCAGGTCGTGCCCCGGGGCCACAGTTGGTCGGCGACGGCCACCGACACCCCCGCCACTGCCCTGCAGTGGGAGAACAACCTCGGCTTCCTGGGGATGGATGCTTTCGGATTCGACTTCGCCTTCTGCGACGGCCTGAACGAAGCCGGCCTGTCGGTCGGCACGCTGTGGCTCCCTGAGACGGACCTCACGACAACTCCACCCTCCGGCAAGGACCGGCCGGCGATCGACTTCGTCAACCTGGCCGGCTGGCTGTTGGGCACCTGCACGACCGTCGCGGAGGTGAGAACGGCGCTTGCGTCGGTGGCGATTTGGAACGCGCCGATCCGGCGGCTGTGGCCGGCGGATCGTGCGATACCCGCCGAGTTGAAGCCACTACTCGATTTCGCGTTCACAGAGCATCTGAGCATCCACGATGCCCATGGCGGCGACCTCGTCGTGGAGTTCGTGGCAGGTGGCATCCAACTGCACGACAACCTGATCGGAGTGCTCACCAATTCCCCAACCTACGACTGGCACACCACGAACCTTCGCAACTACCTGGGCCTCACCAACGTCGAGGCCAAGCCGGTGAACCTGATGGGTATGCCGGTGACTCCGACCGGCAACGGGACCGGCCTGTTGGGGATGCCCGGCGATGTCACCCCGCCGTCACGATTCGTGCGGGCAACGGTTCTGACCGAGGTCGTGACCGAGGCGAAGGACGCACGCGAGGCCGTCAACCAGGCCTTCCACTCCCTGGACCTGTGCAGCGTGCCGCGCCATCTGGCGGCCTCCGGGGACTACACGCAATGGTCGGTCGCACGGGACCACGACAACACCGTCTACTACGTTCGGGCCTACGACGCATGGACCACCGACGCGCACGACTTGAAGGCGCTTGGGGTGGATAAGACCGGCGACCGGAGTGCGCTCCCCCTGCCGAGTGCATGAAGGAAACGACACCTGAGCCTGGAGTGCTTGCCACCCTCGTGAAGGCCGCTCGGTCGCCGACGGGCGCCTTCGTCGCGGTCCTCGTCCTGGCGACGTTCTGCATGGTCCTGCGGCGACCGGGCTCACTCGTTCAGCCGACCATCTGGGCCGAGGACGGTCGCGAATGGCTGGCGGACGCCTACTCCACAGGGGTCCCGATCCTCAGGGTCTACCAGGGCCAACTCTGGACGGCGCAACGCCTCGTCGCGGGTCCGCTTTCCGAGCTCCCGGTCCCGTTGTGGCCCGTGATGAGCTACCTGGCCGCCTGTGCGCTCGCCACC
>CAYMPK010000268.1:0-1121 GCA_964392145.1 uncultured Actinomycetes bacterium
GGGCAACCCGACGTCGACGAACCCGATCGCGTCGATCTTCGCCTGGACCCGTGGACTGGCACATCGTGGTCGGCTGGACGGCACCCCCGCTGTGACGGCCTTCGCCGACGACCTCGAGCGCGTGTGCATCGAGACCGTCGAGTCCGGGAAGATGACCAAGGACTTGGCCCTGCTGGTCGGCGAGGATCAGCCGTACCTCACTACCCAGGACTTCCTTGCGGCGATCGACACCAACCTGCAACGCGCGATGAACGCGGAGTAGACAGGTCGCAGCAAGCCCGACCGAGAACCCTGGACAAGCCCCCTGGCGGCATTCGCCGCGGTTCTCCTAGGGGGCGCCCTCGCGGGTCGTGGCCGGACCGGCAGAATAGGGGGGTGCCCGCTGCCACCGGTTCCTCCGCCGCCGAAACCGGTCGTCCCCGCGCTCTGAGCGGGATTCAACCGACCGCTTCCTCGTACCAGCTCGGCAACTACCTCGGGGCTCTGCGCAATTGGGTCGACCTGCAGGAGGACTTCGACGCCTTCTACTGCGTCGTCGATCTGCACGCAATCACTGTCGAGCAGGACCCGGCCGTACTGCGGGAGAACATCCAGGTCGCCTACGCCCAGGTGATTGCAGCCGGGGTGGATCCGGATCGGGCCTCAGTATTCGTGCAGAGCCACGTGCCGGAGCATGCCCAACTCGGCTGGGTGATGCAGTGCCTCACCGGTTTCGGGGAGGCCGGGAGGATGACCCAGTTCAAGGACAAGGCGGGGAAGGCGCAGGCCGGGACCGCGAGTGTGGGGCTGTTCACCTACCCCATCCTGCAGGCGGCTGACATCTTGCTCTACCAGGCCGCGGCCGTGCCGGTCGGCGAGGATCAACGCCAACACCTGGAGCTGACCCGCGATCTGGGTGAACGGTTCAATCGGCGCTACGGGAAGACGTTCGTCATCCCCAAGGCCCATATCGTCGCGGACGCGGCGAAGGTGTTGGATCTGGCCGATCCAACCGCCAAGATGAGCAAGTCCTCGCCGGCCGGCTGTGTCTTCCTGCTGGATCCGCCGAAGACCATCACCAAGAAGATCAAGTCGGCCGTCACCGACAACGAGGCCACCATCAGGTTCGACCCCGAGCACCA
>CAYMPK010000268.1:1221-3371 GCA_964392145.1 uncultured Actinomycetes bacterium
GATTCCGGTGGCCAGACCCCCGGGTGTCCAGGCTGGGCCCGACGAGCGGCGGCCTCTGCCTTGCGGGCTTTGGCACGGCGCACCGCCCGGAGGCGCAACAGCACCACGGTGATGCCCAAAATCGCGGCGAGCACCACCAACCAGGTCAGCATCGTGGCCAGGAAGGAGCCGCCGTTGGCGGCGACGCCGGTCTCGGGCCGACTGCCATCCTCGATGGCCGCGGCGGCCCCCGGGGTGGGACCGGCGCCCTCAGGGGCGCCTTGGGGAGCAGCGGCCGGGGCTGCCTCGACATCGTTGGCGCCGGGGAGATCCGCCATCTTGCCCGTGGGAGTGACCTTCCCGACGTTGGCGAAGCCCCAGTCCAGCAGTTTCTTCGACGTCGCCTCAGTGTTGCCCTCGATCCCGAAGAGGGCCGCAACCAGGGTGTGTCCGTCCCGTTCGGCGGCGACGACGAAGGTGCGGCCCGCCTGCTTGGTGTAGCCCGTCTTACCGCCGAGGATGCCGGGGTAGTCGTGGGTTGCCAGCCGGTCCTGGGTGAAGATGTCGAAGGTTGCCCGGGGTTGTCCGGGTTTGCCCTGTTCGCCGGGGAACTTGTAGTTCTCGTCCTTCATCAGGGCGCGGAACTGGTCCAGCTGCAGGTCGGCGCGGAAGATCTGGGCGATGTCGTGGACGGAGGTCAGCTGCTCGGCCTGGTCTAGTCCGGAGGGGTTGACGGCATTGGTGTCGTTGGCACCGATCCGCCTGGCCTCCTCGTTCATCGCCGCGACCGTCTTGTCCCAGCCGCCGTAGGCCCCGGCTAGCCCGCTTGCCGCGTCATTGCCGCTGGGCAATGCCAACCCGTGGAAGAGATCGTTGACGGTGTAGGTGAGGCCTGCGATCATCCCCACTCGCGAGCCCTCGGCGGTGGTGTCCTCCTCAGTGGCCGTGTACACCGAGTCCGACTGCAGACGCGGCATCAGGGTCAGCATGGTTAGGGTCTTCAGGGTGCTCGCCGGCCGCATTTTCGTGTGCAGGTTTCGCTCGGCCAGGATGTCGCCGCTGGAGGCATCCGCGAGAACGAAGGCGTCGGTCTTGATGTCTGGCAGGGGCGTGCTGCCGTTGCCACCCTTGACGATGACCGGTCCGAGCGAGGGCTTGGTGTACGGCGAGGGTGAAGGTGCCGGGTTCGCCATCGCCGGGCCAGCGGACGCCCCGACCAGGAGGGCAGGAACCATGAGGCCGGTGGCGACAAGGCCCGCCCAAGCCGCACGGGTTCGGGGGGCTCGGGCTTTCAGGGTCACCGTTCGAGTCTACGTGACGCTCACGCTCGCACGGGCAGAGCCTCCCGGCGTGTCAGCGCGCGAAGATCAGGGCGCGCTTGACCTGCTGGATCGCCTTGGTGACCTCGATCCCGCGGGGGCAGGCGTCGGTGCAGTTGAAGGTGGTCCGGCAGCGCCACACGCCCTCCTTGGAATTCAGGATCTCCAACCGCGCTTCGGCGCCGCTGTCGCGGCTGTCGAAGATGAACCGGTGTGCCCCCACGATGGCCGCCGGCCCGAAGTACTGCTCGTCGGACCAGAACACCGGGCAGGACGTCGTGCAGCAGGCGCACAGGATGCACTTCGTGGTGTCGTCGAAGATCGCCCGGTCCGCAACGGACTGCAGCCGCTCCTTGGTGGGTTCGTGACCCGCGGGGATGAGGAAGGGCAGCACTTCGCGGTAGGCCGCGAAGAACGGCTCCATGTCCACGACCATGTCCTTCTCGAGCGGCAGTCCCTTGATTGCCTCGACCCGAATCGGTTTCTTCGTGTTGAGGTCCTTGACCAGGGTCTTGCACGCGAGCCGATTGCGGTCGTTGATGCGCATCGCATCGGAGCCGCAGATGCCGTGCGCGCACGACCGCCGGAAGGTCAAGGTGCCATCGATCTCATCCTTGATCTTCTGCAGCACGGTGAGGATGCGATCGGTCGGGAAACAGGCGACGGTGTAGTCCTCCCAGTGCGGCTTCTCGTCCTGCTCCGGATTGAACCGCAGCAGGCGGAACGTCACGTCGGTCGGAGTTGGCGCGGGGGTGGACACCCGGGTCGGGGCCTGCTCGGTGGGTGCGGTCTCGGTTGCCATCAGTACTTGCGCTCCATCGGCTGGTAGCGGGTGACGATCACGGGCTTGTA
>CAYMPK010000269.1:0-3368 GCA_964392145.1 uncultured Actinomycetes bacterium
CGCCCTCATGCCCAAGATCACCGAAGAAGTCGCCCCCCAACTCGTCGACAGCCTGATGCCGAAGATTCATGCCGATGTGGTGCCCGCCGTTCTGGATGACATTGTCGATGACCCTAGGGTGCGCACCCTGATCAGGGAGCAGAGCCAGGGCTTGTTCCTCGACGCCCTCGAACGCTTCGGCCGCGGCGTCGCCCGGGCCGACAGTTTCGCCGAGAACCTGGGCCGCCGACTGTTCGGGCGAGGTCCTCGACCGGTGCCGGCTGGGTCCGACCCGCCTCTTCCGCCCGGTCGCAGACAGATCTACGCCGGCGCCGTCTCGCGAGGCCTGGCCTTCATGGTCGACATGATCCTTACGACGTCGGTGGTGGCTGTCGGGCTGAACACCGTCCTGGGGCTGACGGCAGGTTTATCCCAGGACGGTTACAAGGCCTCCGGCACCTTCGTGAGTTTCATGGTGTTCCTGATTACCCCGGCCTACTTCACGTTGCTCTGGTGGATTGCCGGGAGAACCCTGGGTGATGCACTGATGGGGTTCCGACTGTGCCGCAAGAACGGCGGGCGAATCGGCTTCCTCCGCGCGATGGTGCGTTGTTGGTTGCTACTCCTGCTCATCCCGGTATGGATGGTCGGCACCCTTCCGACTGCGTTCACCTCACACCGGCGCAGTTGGCTGGACAAGGTGAGTGGGACCGAAGCCCGTTATGTTGGGCGAGATCTCTGGCCCGACCCGCAGCGGACACAACTCGACGCGCCCGAACCTTCCTGACTAACCCTCGATGCTGACGATCCGCTTTCCCAACGGGAATAGCGCCAGCCCGGCCATCTTGAAGCTGGCGATGCCGAACGGAATGCCAATGATGGTGATGCAGAGCAAGACACCCGCAAGAACCTGCGCGATCGCCATCCAGATTCCGGCCAGGATGAACCAGAGGATGTTGCCGATGGCTGAGCCTGCCCCCGCGTCAGGATCGGGCACCACTGTGCGACCGAACGGCCACAGGGCATAGTTCGCCAGCCTGAAGGACGCGATGCCGAACGGGATCGTGACCACCAGGAAGAAGAGGATGAACATCACGATTCCAAAGGCCGCGTAGCCGATGGCGAGCCAGAGACCCGCCAGGATGAACCACAGTATGTTTCCGATCGTCTTCATGACATCAGGATCGCATGCCACCCGTGGGCGGCGAGCACCGCAGGGATGCCGAGTCGGGCAGTCGAGGCATCACGCAGTTGGGTTCAGCACGCCTGCGGGCCAGGGGCACTACTGACGTGCTGTTGCAGCCAGTGCGCAATATCACTTGCCAGTCGTTGACCACTCTCGAACGACCCGTCCTCAGGTCGGGCTGTGAATGCGACCGCATAGAGATTGCCGTCGCCCGCAGGGACCACGCCGACCTGCCTGACGAGGTACTTCCCGTCTGGATCCGGACCCCACCCGCCCTTGAACGCTGGGGATTGGACCTCCCCGAGGCCCCATCGCTGATCTGGCACCACGTTGCCCATCTGCTCACGAAGGAACGTCGTTGATTGCCCGTCGAGGACACAGCCCCGCATCAGCGCCGACATGAATGTGGCTTGCGCCTGGGACGACCACAGCGTCTGTCCGTAGGTCGAGTAGGTCGAACGACCCTGAGTGGAGATCGACGTCGACTCGTCGCCTGCCTTGCGGAGCAACTGGTTCATGGCGTCCGCCGCACCCTGGAGGCCACCGTGGCCCGCCTCGATCTGCCGGTGTAGCGCGGCCGCGGCCTCATTGTCGGAAGTCGAGAGAGAACTGGAAATCAGGTTCCGCTGCTCCTCTGTCAGGTTGGCGGGCCCGCCCGAATCCAGCAGCGTCTGCGCAACGATGAGGATCTTCGCGGTGGACCAGGCGTAGGGCGCCCTGGTGTCGCCCACGGCCGGGGAGGACTTGCCGTCAAGGCCGGTCACCGCGATCGACGCCGTGTTCCCGTACCGGGACGCGAACTCCTTGAGACTCTCCTCAGTGAGAAGTCCTGACGATGCAGCATTCTTTTGGACCGTCTGCTGCGAAGACGGCTGCGCAGTGACGGTCACGGCGGGCGGCGTCACCGTGACGGTTGCCTCCACCGGAGCGTCCGAACCACCTGCCAGCCCTGAGCTGCCCATAGGGTTCCCCTGCCCCGAGGCGCAACCGGCCATGGCAAAGACAATCGCACCCAACACTGCCCCGAGCAACCCACGCCCTTGCAACTGCCGGTGAGGCAGCGGTTCCTCGTCCATACCGCTCACCCCCGATCGATGCCTTTCATCACTCAATCCTAGGTGGCACAATGAAAAGCAAGCGGAAAGGGATACTCCTGCACTGCGGTTCTTTGGGGTTGAGGGCAATGAGTTACTGCACGAATTGCGGCACACCCGCTGGAGGGGCGAAGTTCTGCCCGAACTGTGGACATGCCTTGGCGGGCGAATCTCCTAACGTGACGGAAGCTACCTCCACGCAAGCCACCGTGGAGGACGTGCAAGTGGCCGGGACGCCCGGCACCCCACCGCCCGTGGCGCCTGTCCCGGCCACAGCGAACCAGAAACCTCCCAGATCGGGTCCTTCCAAGACTCTGCTCGCCATCGCCGTCGTGGGGTTGGCTGTGTTGCTGGCGGGTGTTATTGGGTACCTGTTCAGCACCACGATGTCGACACCCAAAGCCGCCGACGCCACCACGAGTCCGACGCCCACCGCCACACCGACGACTCCCAAGCCGACGCCCACCACAACGGTCACGAAGGTGGCGCCCCAGCCGACGGTCACCGTTACCGAACAGGGTCCCGACAACAGCAACAACGGCGGCGGGAACAGCGGCGGAAAGGACTGCGGCTCGTCCGTGACCGCGGTCGGCCCCACGAGTTGCCCGTTCGCCTTGGCCGTCAGCGAGGCGTACTCCAACAGCGGCGGTTCGAGCTACCTACCGAGCGTCTACAGCCCAGTCACCGGCCAGTACTACTCCATGACCTGCGACCGCAGCGTTTACCCGGTTCGTTGCGAGGGTGGCAACGACGCCGTCGTTCTGATCCGCTGACCGCAAACGCGCCCCTCACTCGCGGGCCCCTAATCGTCGCCAGGCACACCTTCGCCCAATTCACTGGCTTCCGCGACGAAGGCCGCTGTATCCGTACGCTCGCCGGCCAGCCAGGTCGCGCGCACCGTCAGTTCCTCGCAGATGGTCGCCGGATTGACGGCGTACGGATCATCCGACAACTCGACGAAATCAGCGAACTTCCCTTCCTCGATCGAACCGATCTCATGGTCCCGCTTCAAGATGTACGCCGCATTGATGGTGATTGCCTTGAGCCCGAGATGTAGCGACACCTGCTGCTCGGGGCCGTGCAGATTTCCCGCCGCGAACCGGTAACTG
>CAYMPK010000270.1:0-3350 GCA_964392145.1 uncultured Actinomycetes bacterium
CCTATGAGGCCTCGCAATCCTCCTCATCATCGGGCGGAGGCGGAGGCGGCTTCGGTGGCGGCGGTGGCGGCGGTGGCGGTGGCTCCTGGTAGCTGCAGTTCTTCGCCAGTGACTGTTCGCAGACTCTCCTGACCATTACAGTTGTTCTCAGCATCCCGTCGATAGGAGTACCCCGCCATGGCAACGGTCCTGATCATCATCCTGGTGATCATCGCACTGCTCGTCATCTTTTTCATTGTCGGTTTCAACAAGTTGAAGAAGGCGGATATCCACGCCGAGGAAGCACTCGGTGGAATCGACGTGCAACTGACTCGGCGCGCCGACCTGATCCCCAACCTCGTGGAGACGGTGAAGGGCTACGCCTCACACGAGAAGGGCGTCTTCGAGGAAGTCACGGCCGCCCGCGCCCGGGTCACCGAGGCCGCGCGCAATGGCACCGTCGACGAGAAGGCGGCAGCTGAAGCGCAGATGGACAAGGCGTTGGTGAACGTCATGGCCGTGGCGGAGAACTACCCGGACCTGAAGGCATCCACCAACTTCCTCAACCTGCAGCAGGAGTTGGCCGACACCGAGAACCAGCTGGCCTTCGCACGCCAGTACTACAACGATGCGGTGGCCACCTTGAACAAGTTGGTGGCGACGATTCCGTGGATGTTCTTCTCCGGCATGGCGGGCGTCAGCAGGCGGGACTTCTACCAGGCGCCGGCGGGGCAGACCGCACCTCCGACTGTCTCGTTCTAGACCATGGCGAAGGCTGCCCAGCCAGGTGATTCAGGCGCGGCGCAGGATTCCTCGGCCACACCCCCGGGCCCGAAGAAGCGGGGCCAGCAGCCTGATCCCGTGGGCCCTGCGACCTCTGACGCAGCAGATCCCGCCCCGCGGAATGACCCAGCTGCGGCCGCGAGTGCGTTCACCGCAGTGGACTCGGCTTCCGAGATGGAGTCGGCGGCGAACGCGTCGGCACACCAGGCACGACTGCTGCAGGCCCTTTCCGACCGTCAGCAGACCGCGGAGCAGAAGCGACTCAAGGCAGCGGACGACGGCACGGAGGCGTGGAAACGATGGGGAACCTATCTGAGTGAGCGCGCCTGGGGCACTGTTAGGGAGGACTACTCCGCAGACGGCGACGCCTGGAACTACTTCCCCTTCACGGACGCGCACCGCCGCACCTATCGCTGGAACGAGGATGGTCTGGCCGGCTGGTGCGACGAGCAGCAGACGTTGTGTTTCGGGCTAGCCCTGTGGAACGGAAAGGATGAGATCCTCAAGGAGCGCCCCTTCGGGCTCACCAACGAACAGGGCAACCACGGCGAGGACGTGAAGGACTACTGGTTCTTCACCGACAACACCCCGACGCATTCGTACGCCTCGATGGTCTACAAGTATCCACAGGTTGCTTTCCCGTATGAGGATCTGCTGAAGACCAACCAGGCGCGCGGTCAGGATGTCGGCGAGTACGAGCTCTTCGATGCCCTCGAGGCGGACTGGCGCGCCAACCGGTACTTCGATGTCGTCGTGGAGTACGCGAAGGCGACCCCCGAGGATGTCATCTGCAAGATCACCGCGACCAACCGAAGCGACGAGGCCGCACCACTTCATCTGATCCCACAGATCTGGTATCGAAACCTGTGGTCGTGGGAGGTCGGCGTCGAGCGACCGGAGATCGGACTGGCGAGGGGCGGCATATCCACCGAGCACGAGCGGATCGGTCGGCGTTGGTACTACGCCAAGAGCGACCAGGGTTCCGGGGGCCGCCACGGCATCGAATGGATCTTCTGCGAGAACAACACCAACAACGAGGAGGTGTGGGGAACCGACAGCGAGTCGCCGTACACCAAGGACGGCATCAACCGCGCGATCGTTCACGGCGAGGATTCGGCCGTCAACGGCGACGGTGGCAGCAAGGCCGCGGCAGTGGCCTACGCCGAGGTCGGGCCGGGCGAGACCCTGGAGGTCTGGACCCGATTCAGCGACGTGGAGCTCGACCAACCCTTCGCGGACGCCGAACAGATCCTTGCCCAACGCAAGGCCGAGAGCGATGAGTTCTACGCGGTCGTTCAGGACGCGCGCCTCACCGATGACGAGAAACTCATTCAGCGCCAAGCACTGGCCGGTCTGTTGTGGTGCAAGCAGTTCTACAACTATCACGTGCATCGCTGGCTTGAGGGCGACCCGACCCAACCACCACCGCCGGCGGAACGCTGGAAGGGGCGCAACAGCGGTTGGCAGCACATCGTCAACGAGAACGTGCTGCTGATGCCCGATGCCTGGGAGTACCCGTGGTACGCCGCATGGGACATGGGTTTCCATTGCGTGACGATGGCGCTGGTGGACCCGGTGTTCGCGAAGAGGCAGATCCACACCATGCTGTCCAGCCTCTACCAGCATCCCCATGGACAGACACCCGCGTACGAGTGGAACTTTTCCGATACGAATCCACCCGTACTGGCCTGGGCCGCATGGCAGGTGTACCTGGTGGACTGCGCAGTAAACTGCCGCAGCGACATCGACTACCTTGCGACCACCTTCCGGGCGTTGCTCATCAGCTTGACCGAGTGGCTGAACACCAAGGACCCCGCCGGAAACGACCTCTTCGGTGGCGGCTTCCTGGGGATGGACAACATAGGTGTGTTCAACCGAGACGAGCCCCTGCCGACCGGTGGCCAACTGGTCCAGGTGGATGGCACCGCTTGGGTAGCACAGATGGCATTGCAGATGATCGAGATAGCGGTGGAACTCAGCCGGGCGCACGGTGGCTACGCCTCGGACATCTCCAAACTCCTGCTGGACTTCACAGTCGTGGCCAACGTGCTGGAGAAAGGCATCGACGGCATCAGCCTGTGGAACGACGACGAGGGCTTCTACGGCGACGTCATCGTGTCGCCCGACGGGACGTCCACCCAACTCAGTGTCGTGTCGTTGCAGTCGGTGATCCCGCTATTGGCTTGTATCTCGGTGCCGGCCGCCGAGACCAGTGAGGGGCTCGACGGCTCAATTCATCTGGCGCTGCACGACCTTCGTGAGCACCTGCTTCGACACCACCCGGAATTCACGGGTTCGGTGGCGCTGACCCCGGAGCACGGTGACGGTTCCGCGGTGCTCTACGCGGTCGTGGACGGCACCCGCCTACGCCGGATCCTGTCGAAGGTACTGGATACCGGCCAGATGCTCTCCGACTTCGGGGTGAGGTCGGTCTCGGCCGCTTACCGCGATACCCCGTATGAGTTCACCATGGCCGGCCACACCTACACCGTGCCCTATTGGCAGGCGGAGTCCCACAATCGGATGTTCGGCGGGAACTCGAACTGGCGCGGCCCGATCTGGATGCCGATCAACCTGTTGCTCGTGCA